>NZ_CEZOWA010000004.1:41742-104202 GCF_983056325.1 Candidatus Marivariicella sp.
TGATTACTCGAACTCCAGATTTTCTAAATATTTTTCCAGAAGTCACCATACATCCAGCAATTGTTCCAATTTTTGATATTTTAAAAGTTTCCCTTACTTCGGCATTTCCAGAAATTTCCTCTTTCATTTCAGGAGATAATAATCCTTCCATAGCATCCTTAACGTCATTTATGGCATCATAAATGATAGAATATGAACGAATGTCAATTTCTTCTTTATCAGCTATCATTCTAGCATTACCCATGGGTCTAACATTAAAACCAATAACAATTGCATCAGAAGCTGAGGCAAGTAATACATCTGATTCTGTGATAGCTCCAACTCCTTTGTGAATAATATTAACCTGAATTTCTTCAGTAGATAGTTTTTGTAAAGAATCTGTAAGAGCTTCTACCGAGCCATCAACATCTCCCTTTAAAATAATGTTTAATTCTTTAAAGTCTCCGAGAGCGATACGTCTCCCAATTTCATCAAGAGTTATATGTCTTTGAGTTCTAACATTTTGTTCTCTTAACAGCTGAGTTCTTTTAGCGGCAATTTGTTTAGCCTCTTTCTCATCTTCTAAAACGGTAAAAGTGTCTCCGGCCTGAGGAGCTCCATCAAGACCAAGTATAGAGACAGGGGTAGATGGTAAAGCAATATCTAAATCACTACCTCTTTCATTGAACATTGCTTTAATTTTACCACTTTGCTTTCCTGCAAGAATATAATCTCCAATATTTAATGTCCCATTTTGAACTAGAACTGTAGACACGTAGCCCCTTCCTTTATCTAAAAAAGCCTCTACAACAGCTCCCTTTGCCTTGCGGTTTTTATTCGCTTTGAGTTCCAATAATTCAGCTTCAAGAAGAACCTTTTCCAATAACTCAGATACACCCGTTCCTTTTAGAGCAGAAACATCCTGAGACTGAACTTTACCTCCCCAATCTTCAACCATTAAATTTATTCCCGCTAATGCTTCTTTGATTTTATCTGGATTTGAATTCTCTTTATCAACCTTATTAATGGCAAAAACTATAGGAACAGAAGCTGCCTGAGCATGACTTATAGCTTCTTTTGTTTGAGGCATAATATCATCATCTGCTGCAATTACTATTATTGCAATATCTGTCACCTGAGCGCCTCTAGCTCGCATAGCAGTAAAGGCCTCATGACCTGGTGTGTCCAAAAAGGTTATTTTTTGACCTTCCTTGAGTTCAACTGAATAAGCTCCAATATGCTGAGTTATTCCTCCAGATTCACCAGCTATAACATTTTCTTCACGTATGTAATCTAATAATGATGTTTTACCATGATCCACATGCCCCATAACTGTTACAATAGGAGCTCTAGGAGAAAGATTTTCTTCCAAATCATCCTCTTCATCACTAATATTATCTTCTAGATCAGTTTTAACAAATTCTACCTGATATCCAAATTCATCAGCAACAATAGTTAAGGTTTCAGCATCTAACCTTTGGTTCATTGTAACCATTATTCCAAGTGACATACAGGCAGAAATTATATCTGTTGAACTTTTTTCCATAAGTGTGGCGACATCTCCAACTGTTATAAACTCGGTCACTTTAATGGTTTTACTATCTGCTTCAATTTGTGCTATCTCATCCTCAGACTTTTCTCGGTGTTGAGAACGTTTGTCTTTTCTATATTTAGCCCCTTTAGATTTATTTGATTTTCCCTGAAGTTTTGCAAGTGTTTCTCTTATCTGCTTTTGCACCTCTTCTTCTGTTGGCTCGACTTTAGCTACTTGAGGTTGTTTATTGGTTTTTTGAAACCTTTTACCAGAATTAGATGCTTGACTTTTATTTGCTGAGGAAGGAGACTCCTTACTAATACGTTTTCTTTTCTTTTTTCTGGCATCTTCGACACTTTTTTCCTTTTGATTTACCTTATCTAGATTAATTGTTTGTCCTGTTTTTTTTGGACCACTTAATTTTTGATATTGAGTTTGAATTTTTGTGTTTGAATCAGACTCTTCGGAAGTTTTATTGGTAATATCTTTTTTGGGACTTAACTCAGAATTTAACTTAACTGACTTTGAGATTTCTTTAATTTCAGATTCCTTGCTTACTTCAGTGTCAGAAATGGTGTTAGTTTTTGAAATTGGTAAAGAAGGTTTAGCCGTTTCTTCCAGATTTTTTTTTAATGAGTCTGTATTTAAAGATTTATTTGTTTTCTTATCTTTTAAATTAATCTTACCAATTGTTTTCGGTTTTTCAAGCTCAACTCTCTTTGCTTTGATTATCTCCTGATTTTTTAATTCAAGCTCTAATCTTTCTTTTTCTTTTTTTTCTAGCTCTAATCTTTGCTGTTCTTTTTCTTTTCTTTTTTCTTCAGTTATTTCAGCTGATGCATCTTTTTTAGATTTGTCAGTCTCAAACTCATCCAGTAAATTTTGATAGACATCATTTGAAATTTTTGTTGTTGGTCGAGCCTCTATCTGAATATCTTTCGAAGATAAATGCTCCACAGCTCTATCTAGAGATATATTTAACTCTCTAAGAACTTTATTTAATCGAATACTTGCTTTATCAGCCATAAATTTTGCATATCAAAGTTAAAAAAATATTAGTATTTGTTATATAACTATTATTCTTCAAATTCTTCTTTTAAAATTTTAATTACCTCATTTATTGTTTCCTCTTCCAAATCAGTTCTTTTCATTAAGTCTGCCTTAGAGAGTTCAATGATACTTTTAGCAGTATCTAAACCTGCCTTTTTAAATTCTTCAATTACCCAAGCCTCAATTTCATCTGTAAACTCTTTTAATTCAACGTCTTCCTCCATACCTTCTCTGTAAACATCTATTTCATACCCGGTCAATTTACCAGCTAATCTGATATTGTAACCTCCTTTCCCAATGGCTTTTGAAACTTCTTCAGGATTTAAAAATACTTGAACACGCTTGGTTTCTTCATCAATTTTTAGAGAGTTTATCTTGGCTGGGCTTAAAGAACGAGTTATAAAAAGCTGAAGGTTGTTTGTAAAGTTTATAACATCAATATTTTCATTTCCAAGCTCCCTTACAATACCATGAATCCTTGAACCTTTCATCCCAACGCAAGCACCTACAGGGTCAATTCTGTCATCATAAGAATCTACCGCTACTTTAGCTTTTTCTCCTGGGATACGCACTGCTTTTTTTATGGTAATTAATCCATCAAAAACTTCAGGTATTTCTTGCTCAAATAGTTTTTCTAAAAACATTGGAGAAGTTCGGGATAAAATTATCCTAGGCTTATTTCCTCTGAGCTCAACTGTCTCAATTACCCCTCTTATGTTATCACCTTTTCTAAAAAAATCAGTTGGAATTTGACGATCCTTTGGAAGTATTATTTCATTACCGTCGTCATCTAAAAGAATAACCTCACGGCTTCTAACATGATGAACTTCTGCCGTATAAAGATCTCCAACTCTATCTTTAAATTGATTAAACACGTTTGTGCTGTCATGTTCAAATATTTTGGAAATAAGATTTTGGCGTAAAGTTTGAATTGTTCTTCTTCCCAAATTAATAAGCTTAACTTCCTCCGAAACATCTTCTCCTACTTCAAAATCTTCTTCTATTTTTTGAGCTTCGGCGAGCTCAATTTCTTGATTTGAATCCTCAACCTCTCCATCTTTTACAACTACCCTATTTCTCCATATTTCTAGATCTCCTTTATCGGGATTGATAATTATGTCAAAATTTTCATCAGATCCATATTTTCTTTTCAATGTGCTACGAAACACCTCTTCAAGAATCACCATGAGAGTTACTCTGTCGATTAGCTTTTCATCTTTAAAATCTGAAAACGAGTCTATTAATGCTAAGTTTTCCATAATTTTTAATTTAAAATTTTAAAACCACTTTGGATTGAGCTATTCTTGAATAGCTCAACGTTTTATTTATGGTTACTGTTTCTTTTCCTTTACCTATTTTTTTTGGTTGTCTTTGTTTCCATTCAATACCAATTTCACTTTCGTTCACAGATTTTAAAATACCTTCATATTTATTTCCATCTAAATCATTAACAGACAATTTTCTTCCAATATTTTTAAAATACTGTCTTGTATTTATTAATGGTTCGTTAGCGGCAACAGAGGAAACTTCAATACCAAAATCTGTAAGGTCTCTGTCTAAATTGTGTTCTATGTCCCTGCTGACTTTGACACAATCTTTTAAAGAAACTGATTTGTCACTATCTAAAATTACCCTAATTCTATTGTCGATCGTTATAGTTAAATTTATTAAAAAAAGGTCTGGATTCTCATCCAAAGATTTAGTTAGTAAATTTTCAACTTGAGTCTTAAAGTTCATTTAAATAAAAAAGGAGACCTTTAGGTCGCCTTTCAGAAATTCCGTTTTGCAATACAAATATAGGTTTTTTTAATAAAAATGCAATTGAGTTAAATTGTATTCTTTTCCTACCTTTGATTTTTCTTAAAATGAAGAATAATTTATGAGTTCAAATTTGCTTAATTCTGGAATAGTTTTTTCAAGATTTATTGTCAAAAATCAAACTCCGTTTGAAAAACTATTTGATATTTTTAAAGAACTAATTACCCACACTTCTGGGGATTTTGATGAAGCGATAGAATGGTTGCGAGAGTTAGATAAAGAATACAAATTGACCGACGAAAAATATACTATTGACGATTTCATTGATGATTTACTGAAAAAAAATTTCGTAAAAGAAGAGATAGATCCCAAAAAAGGAACCAGTGGAAAAAAGTTAACTGCTAAAACTGAAAAACTTTTAAGAGAACATGCGTTAAAACAAATTTTTGGTAAATTAAAAAAATCTGGAAGAGGAAATCACAAGTCAAAAAATAGTGGAGATGGGGAAGAATCAACAGGAGAGTTGAAAGCATACCAATTTGGAGATTCCGTAGAAAAAATATCTGTGACTGAAAGTCTAAAAAATGCACAATTACATTCAGGTATTGGAGATATCCAATTGACCCAAGGCGACCTCGTTGTTGAAGATACTCAACACAAAACTCAAATGAGTACTGTTTTAATGATAGACATAAGTCACAGCATGATTCTTTATGGAGAAGATAGAATAACACCCGCAAAAAAAGTTGCGATGGCACTCTCTGAATTGATCACTACAAGATATCCAAAAGACACTCTGGATATAATTGTTTTTGGAAATGATGCATGGACCATTCAACTGAAAGACCTGCCTTATTTAAAAGTAGGACCATATCATACAAATACAGTTGCTGGACTTGAGTTAGCAATGGATTTACTTCGAAGAAAAAAAAATACGAACAAACAAATATTTATGATAACTGACGGCAAACCCAGTTGTATTAAATTATCAAATGGTGATTACTATAAAAATAGTGCTGGGCTTGATGAAAGAATTTTAGAATTATGTTACAATATGGCAAAACATGCGCGAAAAATGCATATACCTATTACAACATTTATGATTGCAAGTGATCCGTATCTGCAAAGGTTTGTGAAAAATTTTACTAAAATTAATTTGGGTAAAGCCTTTTATACTGGTTTAAATAATTTGGGAGAAATGATATTTGAAGATTATGAAAAAAATAGAAAAAAAAAGTTAGGATAAAAAAATTATGAAGAAAATTACCAATTTAGGAGATTTGAAGAAATCTGGATACAAACCAAAAACCATAAGACAGGAGTTAGCTGATAACTTGAAAAAAAACTTAAGTTCCAACAATAATAGCTTTGATGGAATCATAGGTTACGACAGCACTGTAATCCCAGATATAGAGAGAGCTATACTATCTAATCACAATATAAATTTATTGGGACTTAGAGGGCAAGCAAAAACTAGAATAGCAAGAAAAATGACCGACTTGTTAGATGAATGGATTCCTATTGTTGAGGGGTCTGAATTAAATGATGATCCTTTAGATCCAATATCAAGTTTTGCTAAAAGTATCATAAAAGAGATGGGAGATAAAACACCTATTTCATGGATGCATAGGGGTGAGCGTTTTTTTGAAAAACTTGCAACGCCTGATGTCACCGTTGCTGATTTAATTGGGGATGTTGACCCTATAAAAGCTGCGACTTTAAAATTGTCATATGCAGATGAGAGAGTTATTCATTTTGGAATGATACCAAGGGCTCATAGATGTATTTTTGTTTTAAATGAATTACCTGACCTGCAAGCTAGAATTCAAGTTGCATTATTCTCTATTTTACAAGAAAAGGAAATACAAATTCGAGGTTTTAAACTTCGACTGCCAGTAGAAACTCAATTCATTTTCACTGCTAATCCAGAAGATTACACAAATAGAGGAAGTATCGTTACTCCATTGAAAGATAGGATAGGATCTCAAATTCTAACTCACTACCCCCATAACAGATCAATTGCTAAAGAAATTACAAAACAAGAATCAAAAAATGCATTTTTAAAATCTAATTCGATTCATATTCCAGAGCTAGCTTTTGATATTTTAGAGCAGATTGGTTTTGAGGCAAGAAAAAGTGATTATGTAGATTCAAAAAGTGGTGTTAGTGCAAGGATGAGTATTACATCATTTGAAAATTTAATAAGCTCGGCAGAACGAAGAGCTTTAATTAATAATGAGGAAAAAACTTGCATAAGGCTTACTGACTTTTCGGGAGTTATTTCGTCAATAAATGGAAAAGTAGAATTAGTTTATGAGGGAGAACAGGAAGGCGCAGAGCAAATCTCTTATTATTTAATTTCTCAAGCAATTAAAACAATTTTCCCTGAACTATTTCCAAAAATAGAGAAAATTGAAAAACCTGATTCAAAAGGTCCTTATGATGAATTATTAGCCTGGTTTTTTAAAGACAATCAGCTTTATCTGGATGACTGTTTCAGTGATGAAGAATACAAGACCACATTGGATAGTGTTAATCCACTAATTAGTATTATTGAAAAACACCAACCTGATGTTGACGAAAAGGATAAATATTTTATAATGGAATTTTTACTTTGGGGGCTAGAAGCTAATAAGAAATTAAATAAATACAAAAGCCTTGAGGGGTATGAATTTAAAGATAATTTAGGAAGCTATATAAGTGGTTTATAAAATTATAACCTTTCCTTGATTTCAATAATTAAACCTATTAATAAACAGACAAATACGGTTGCAATTACAATTCCACCTACACCCATTTTTAATATTTTTTCTTTTGTTGGCCTACTAGGGCTCGAACCTAGACTCTTCTGGACCAAAACCAGACGTGTTACCAGTTACACCATAGGCCATTTTGGTTTGCAAATTTAACCGAAACATTCCATCTTGCAAATAAATTTTCTGATTTATCGTCTTTTTTTCAATTATTAAGTAATAACAATAGTTAAAGGTGATTTAATTCTAGTATTTATTATTAATATGTATTTTCGTATTCCTTTAAATTATTTATGAATAATAAGTCTTTTACTTTTTGGAATAATATTTTCGGATTATTTGTGTTTTTAATTGCTCTAGCAACATACAGTCTAACTGTAGAACCTACCGCAAGTTTTTGGGATGCAGGAGAATATATTTCAACTTCAGCAAAGTTACAAATAGGACATCCGCCAGGAGCTCCGTTATTCCAGATGATAGGGGCCTTTTTCGCCATGTTTGCGTCGGAACCAGAAAATATTGCTCTTATGGTAAATTTAATGTCTGTGTTCTCCAGTGCTTTTACAATTTTGTTTTTATTTTTCACTATAACACTTTTGTTTGATAAGATTTTTAAGTTTGAGAATTATGATACTTTAATTGATAAATTAACTTTTTTCGGTAGTGCTTTAGTTGGATCTCTTGCCCTTTGTTTTTCTGATAGTTTTTGGTTCAATTCAGTTGAAGCTGAGGTTTACGCAATGGCTACTATGATTTTATCAATCTTATTTTACCTAGCATTGAAGTGGGAAAATGAAATGAACACCCCTCGAGGAGACAGATGGCTTCTTTTAATTGCTTTTATTATTGGATTATCTTTTGGTGTTCATTTTATGGGATTGTTAACTATTCCTGCGATTGGCATGCTCTATTATTTTAAAAACTATAAAAAAGTAACTTTAAAGGGATTTGTTGCTGCGAATATTATTTCAATAGCTATTCTCCTTTTCATATTTAAACTTCTTCTTCCCCTAACATTGTTCTTCTTTGGTAATGCTGAAGTATATCTGGTAAATGAAATCGGTCTTCCCTTTAACAGCGGAACTATTTTTGTTGCATTACTAATTTTTAGTTTCTTTTACTTCTCTTTAAATTATACTAAAGCAAAAAAATGGGTAAATATTAATACTGGTTTACTTTGTGTTCTTTTTATTTTTTTAGGATTTTCTTCTTGGATAATGATCCCAATTAGAGCTAATGCAAATACGGTCATAAACGAAAATTCTCCTTCGGATGCACGACTCCTTTTGGCATATTACAATCTTGAGCAATATCCAGAAACTAAATTATTCTATGGTCCATTTTTTTCAGACATGTATGTAGGTCAAGATGATGATAAACCATATAAGGATGATAAACCAAAATATGAGCGAGATGAAAAAAATAATAAATATATAATTGTAAATAATTGGGAAAATGCTAGAATAAATTCAAACTCTAAACAGAGTGGACTACTGCCAAGACTATGGAGTACGGAGCATGCTGGGAATTATATGAATTTTACGAAGCCACTTGATTTTGAAATTGACAAACAATACAGCTCAAACGAGTCTTTAGTTAAAACAGTAAATGAGTTTAGATACGATGCGGAAGAAGGGAAACTTTCTGGTGATGAATATCATAATTTTTTTAAAAAATATGGTCGATATCTTATAATTGAAAAGCCCTCTTTTTTAAGTAACCTACAATTTCTGTTTGAATATCAAATTGGATATATGTACTGGCGTTATCTAATGTGGAATTTTTCAGGAAGGCAAAATGATGTAGCTGGGACCTATACCCCACTTAATGGAAACTGGATTAGTGGAATATCCTTTATTGACAACTTAAGGCTTGGTAATCAAAATGAGCTGGATGAAGATGCTCTCAATAACAAAGCAAGAAATACCTATTTCCTTTTTCCTTTCATATTAGGTTTTATAGGTTTGTTTTATTTATATAGAAAAGATCCAAAAAAGTTTTGGGTTCTTTTATTGTTTTTTCTTTTTACGGGACTTGCACTTAAAATATATTTAAATGAACGTCCATTTGAACCTCGAGAAAGAGATTATGCATTAGTTGGTTCATTCTACGTTTTTTCAATTTGGATCGGAATTGGAGCCTTATCACTAGTGAATAAAATAAAAAAACATAGTAATTTAAAATTTTTAAAAATTCCCATTACACTTCTTTGTTTTATTTGTGTTCCCTTTTTAATGGGATACCAAAATTGGGATGATCATGATAGATCAAATAGATACACTGCCCAATCAATTGCTAAATCCTATCTCTCATCAATTCAAGAGGATATCGGAGCTATTATATTTACAATTGGAGACAACGATACTTTTGCGCTATGGTATGCTCAAGAAATTGAAGAATACAGGACCGATGTAAGAACTATTAATACGAGCCTTTTAGCAACTGATTGGTATATTGATCAAACTAAGAGAAAAACTTATAAAAGTGACCCTATTAAATCCCAGCTTGAACACAAGCTCTATGCTTATGGTGTTAGGGATTATATAAAATATGAATCTTTAACTGATTCCTTGAGGTGGGACATAAAAGACTTTATTAATTGGGTTGCAAGCGACGACGATAGAACAAAATATAAAAGTTTAATTACACAATCTGGAGGAAACCCTAATGATTATCCCAAAAACACCCAAGAAATGGTTTTTTATCCTACTAATAAAATTCGAGTTACAGTAAATAAAGAAAATGTTTTAAAAAGTGGGATTGTTTCATCTAACGATTCAGATAAAATTGTTACTCATATTGATATAGATCTTCCAAAGACAGGTATTACTAAAAATCAGCTTTTGATGCTAGATATATTAGCAAACAATGATTGGACAAGGCCTATATATTTTACTGGAGGTAGCTACGAAGATTCAGAATACATGTGGATGAAAGAATATCTTCAACTAGATGGATTGGTTTACAAGTTAGTACCTATTAAAACCCCGCTAAACCCTAATAACCCCTATTTAATGGGGAGAATTGATAGTGATTTAATGTATAATATTGTGAAACAATGGAGTTGGGGGAACTCGAGTGATTCTGAAATTTATCACGATCCTGAGACCAGGAAAAACAGTATAAGTTTTAGAAGCAATATGGCTCGTCTGGCTGAGCAACTAATCTATGAGGGGAAATCAAAAAAAGCTAAAGAAATAATTGATCTTGCTCAAGAAAAAATGCCAATAGATAAATTTGGGTATTACAGTCTTTTAGTTCCTTTTATTGATAATTATTATAAAATTTCTGAAATAAAATCAGCACAAAAATTAGCCCATCAAGTTTCTGAAAAATACTCTGATAGATTAAATTATTTTTCATCATTAAAAACAGATTTTCAATATGGTATGGGTGAAGAAATTGTTACTGAAATTGAAAGATACAGAACTTTAATAGAGTCAATATTAGTAAATGATGATTTAGAAATTTTAGAATCAGAACTTGATACTTTTTTAATATCTACCCAACCATTTATTTTTTTATATGGAGAGTATGATTATTATACAGCTCTTTATGACATGACTGAAGGATATTATTCAACAAAAGCTTATGAAAAAGCACAAAAAAATGCATTAGAGATATTGAATGTTTACAAAAAAAGAATGAAAGTTTTTATTAGCCTATCTCCTGAAAATAAAATCAGATATTCTAATCAAATTAAAAATGAAATTTTAGATTTTCGTTACTTTATTGAAATGATCCTACTAAATGATAAAAGCACCTTCTCTGAAAAAGTTGAATTGGAATACAAAGAAATCGTAGATGAGTTTAAAAAATAATTTTAAACGTGATCTTTTATTAACCCAATTAGTGTGTTGGCATCTTGCTCACCGGATTGTCTCCAGAGCATTTCTCCATCTTTATAGATCATCAACGTAGGTAAAACCTTTACCCTAAGAGCTTGTGACAATTCTATATTTTTATCTGAATTAATCTTAATTACTTTAGCGCTATCTCCTAATGCTGCTGCTACATCTTTTAAAATGGGGTGCATTGCAGAAGATATGGTATCAATTTCATTGTAAAAAACTAACAGTAATGGATGGTTGTCATCAATTAATTGACCGAATTTAGACATTCAATTTTATTTTTAGCAGTAAACCAAAAATAGTTATTTTTTGCTTAAACTTCAATTTTGCCCTTTTTAAGGGTTAGAACCGTGATTTCTGGCCACATTCCTACTCTTCCTGGATAGGCAAGGTATCCAAATCCTCGATTTACATATAAATACTGTTTTACTTTTTTATATAGGCCAGCAAACTCTGGATAGCGCCACTTAATTGGACTCCATTTTATCCACCCTGGAATATCTATTCCAAATTGCATACCATGGGTATGTCCACTCAAAGTGAGTGGGAAAGAAAATTTATGAGGTAAAACCTGATTACTCCAATGAGACGGGTCGTGAGTTAATAATATTTTGAAATCTGAATCAGAGATACCTTCAATAGCTTTATTTAAATCACCTACTTTTTTAAACCCTCCTGCGCCCCAATTTTCAACTCCAATTACAGCTAACTTTTCCCCATTTTTTATTATAAAATCATTTTCATTTAATAATAGTTTATACCCCATCTCTCTTTGAATCTTTTTAAGATTTTGTAAGTTATTGATCTTTTCTTGATCGGTTTCCCAATCCATATAGTCACCATAATCGTGATTTCCTAAAACGGAATAAACACCGTGGTCGGCTTTTAAAGAGGAAAATAATTTTTTCCATGGATTTAATTCTTTAGATACATTATTAACTATGTCTCCTGTAAACATTATTACATCTGATTTTTGCTTATTTATTAGATCAATACCATATTTTACTTTTTCAGGATTATCAAAACTACCACAGTGAATATCTGAAATGTGAGTAATCTTAAAACCGTCAAAAGAAGGTGGTAAATCAGGAAACTCTAATTCATAAGACAAAACCTTATAATTATATTTTCCTCTATACATTCCATATAATAAAGAACTAAAGGGAATAAACGCTAAAGCCAGTGATAATTGAGATAAAAACTTTCTCCTTTGAGGGAAAAAACTATTTTTTTCTTTCTTTGGTTTAAAAACTAAATATACTGCCAAGAAAATCCTAGATATATCCTCTAAAATTAAACCAATAACGATAATGAATTGAAAAACAAATAATGAAATAAAAAAACCTAAAGAATAACTAATACTATGAGTAAAACCCTCAGACCTATCATAATTATATAATTGGAAAATGAAATTTATAATAATAAGAAAAGAAAAACAGGAATATAATGCTAACCAGTATTTATTTTTGGAAATAGTTTTAAAGCATTGAAAAGTGTACCATTGTATTAATCCTAGGATTAAAATAAAAAAAAACCAACTGAAAAGCATGTATAGTTTAGAGTTTAATTGTAAAATTATTTTCAATTAATTTGTTGAGATAATTTATGGGCTTTACCGTCAGACAAACTTGCAATAAAACATGTAGAATTTAGTAAGGTCTCATACAAATCTTGACCTACAATAGGAACACCGTCTGGCACCAATCTCAAAATAAGCTTATCATAGCTTGACATTTTATCATTTAAACTATTTACAGCAGCAGTAACAAAAGCTTTTAAAAGTGAAGAAATAACTTTATATCCAACTACTTCTTTATTAGTAACCTCCTCAGATTTATATATCTTTTCAATACTTAATCCAATAATATCCTTTATTTGAGCTTTATATTTACTTTTATCCATTAGAGCATATATAAAAGTTCCATCTAAAATTTTAGATTCGTTTTCATTGAAAATTTTGACAGCATCTTGAATTAAAGTGTTGATAGATAGTGCTCGTAAATAACTTAATCTCTGAGATTTATTGGTGAGACTGTTATATTTCTTAGTATCAATGGTCTCTCTTACCAGATTAATAAGGTACTCTAGAGCAAAATCTTCAGATATAAGACCTAAATTTATACCATCTTCAAAGTCAATAATAGTATAGCATATGTCATCTGCAGCTTCAACTAAAAATGCCAATGGATGTCTATGATAATATTTATTATTTTCAAGCCCTAATTCTTTTGCTATTGATTTAAAAAATATTTCTTCTGATTTAAAATAACCAAATTTTTTATAAGCTACGTGACCCAAATTAATTTCAGGGAAACTCCCTTTAGGATATTTAGTATAAGCTCCAAGAGTTGCATAACTGAGTCTTAGTCCTCCTGGGATTCCTTCCATTGATTTAGAAGCAATTCTGAAACCATTTGCATTACCTTCAAAATAAATGAGATCATTTTTCTCTTGATCAGAGAGTTTATCAATATATTTTTTACCATAACCGTGTTCAAAAAAATAACCGATAGCTTTTTCACCACTGTGGCCAAAAGGCGGATTACCTATGTCATGAGTCAATGATGCAGCAGCTACAATTGCACCAATATCATTTGGCTGGTATCCAAAAGTTTGATTTAATTGAGGGTATTTATTCAAAATATGTTTTCCGGCTAACCTTCCAATACTTCTTCCAACCACAGAAACCTCAAGGCTGTGGGTTAATCTTGTGTGAACAAAATCCGTCTTTGAAAATGGTATTACCTGAGTTTTGTCTTGAAGACTTCTAAAAGAGGAGGAGAAAACAATTCTATCATAATCAACTTCAAAGCCAAGACGAGTTTCATCTTGTTCAATTCTTAATCTTTTATAGTTATCCCCAAAACGCTTTAGTGATAGTAACTGTTCCCAATTCATTAAAATCTTTTTTTAAAAGTATGAATAATGAAAGAGAATTTCATCATTAATTAAATGCTAAGTGAAGTAATTTTTGTTAACAATAAATTAATAAACAAGATGTGATTGATAACAATTAAGTAAAGTCTAACCTAATTGTTCTAAATAAGTTTGTGGAGTTAATTAAAATTTTAAAAATGAAAAGTTAACATTAAGGAAACATTCAATATAAATATAATCATGATTTTTACCAAAAACCAGCTATAAATGATTTCAAAAACAAAATATGTGCTTTTTTGTTTAGTATTAAGTACATCTACAAGCCTAAAAGCTCAAGAGATATCCGCACCAAAATTTGGGAAAGGACTAATGAATATTTCTGGAAAAGACAGTACATGGAGCATGAACTTTTCTGCTAGAGTTCAATATTTAACATCTACCACCTGGCAAGAAGAAGATGGCTCCTATGGAGGTCCAGAGTCTAATTCCTTAATAAGGAGGTCTCGTCTAAAATTCAAGGGGTTCGCTTATCATCCAAGCCTTACTTACAAAATTGAATTGGCATTGTCAAATAGAGATATTGCAGGTGCCTCAAATTTTACTTCAGATGCTCCTAGAATTATATTAGATGCAAGTGTTAAATGGAATTTTTACAAAAATTGGAGTATTCAGTTTGGACAAGCAAAACTTCCTGGTAATATTGAAAGAGTTATTTCTTCTTCAAAACTAGCTTTGGTTGACAGATCTCTGCTAAACAGTAAATTTAACATAGATAGAGATTTTGGACTTCAGTTAAAACATAAATTTAATTTAAGTGAAAAATTTGTAGTAAAAGAAACCTTTGCTATCTCTCAAGGAGAAGGAAGAAATATTTCCAAAGGAAATATTGGTGGACATCAATATACTGCAAGACTTGATTTACTTCCTTTTGGTAACTTTAAAAGTAATGGCGATTACGAAGGGGATGATATTCGAAGAGAAAAAAAACCTAAATTGCTTATCGGAGTAGCATACGATTATAATAATAATGCTGTTAAAACAAGAAGTAATATGGGTTCATACATGGCAACGGATTATGGTTTCTTTGAGACAGATATCAAGACATTTTTTATAAATTCTCATTTTAAATTTAATGGCTTTTCATTCATGGGAGAGTATGCTGATAGAAATACAAATGATGCTTTTTCAAAAAATTCTGATGGTAGTCTAACGGGAGATATTGTTAATGTTGGATCAGCAGTTAGCTTACAGTCAGGTTACGTTCTACCTTCAAATATTGCAATTACGGGGAGATACACAAATATCAACTTTGATAAAATCGTAACAAACAATAATGATATAAATCAATATACCTTGGGTCTTTCAAAATATTTTGAAAAACATAAATTAAAAATACAATCTGACCTTACATACGAAAACTCAATTTTTTCTGATGATAAAATATTTTATCGTCTTCAATTTGAAATTCATTTTTAAAAAAACCTTATGGAAAATTTATACTTATTATTAGTTATTGTTTTGGCTGTCTTAGCTTGTGGAGACTTAATCGTTGGTGTTAGTAATGATGCTGTTAACTTTTTAAGTTCAGCTGTAGGGTCAAAAGCTATTTCTTTTAGAAATATTATGATTTTAGCAGGATTGGGAGTTGCATTTGGGGCTTTATTTTCAAGTGGATTAATGGAAGTTGCAAGAAAAGGAATTTTTAACCCTGGTGAATTCTATTTTGACGAAATCATGTTAATATTTACTGCGGTAATGCTAACTGATATTTTATTATTGGATTTCTTTAATACCATTGGAATGCCAACTTCAACAACAGTTTCAATTGTATTTGAATTATTAGGAGCTGCTGTTTTTATGTCACTAATTAAGATTAGCTCTACTACAGGAGATATCTCAGATTTAGTCAACTACATAAATACGAGTAAGGCTATTCAGATTATTTCTGGTATTGTTTTGTCTGTGGTAGTTGCCCTAACAATTGGCGCAATAGTTCAGTGGATATCTAGACTATTTTTAACTTATAACTTTGAGCAAAATGCAAATTGGATAAGTGCTCTTTTTTCAGGTATTGCTCTGTCGGCAATTACATACTTTATTTTGATGAAAGGAATTAAAGGGACTCCATATGCTGGACTAGAATTTGATATAATTGGAGGAATGAAAATTAAAGATTTTATAGAAATCGAAGTTCTAAAAGTAACTGTTATAAACTTTATTTTTTGGTTTGGATTATCATTTTCTCTAATTCAATTTTTTAAAATTAATTTATACAAGCTAATCATTGCAATTGGAACATTTGCTTTAGCACTAGCTTTTGCTGGAAATGATCTGGTAAATTTCATTGGTGTTCCTATAGCGGCATATCAAGCCTATGAGGTTTGGGTTGCTTCAGGGACAGCCGCATCTGAATTTGGTATGGGTGTCTTGGCTTCAAAAGTCCCTACTCCAACTGCTTTTCTAATTCTTTCTGGATTAATTATGGTTCTTACTTTATGGTTTTCAACTAAAGCAAGAAGAGTTCTAAAGACTAGTCTAGATTTGTCGAATCAAGGCCATGTTAAAGAAAGATTTCAACCCTCTTTATTCTCCAAAATGATTGTTAAGTTTTTTCAAAGTTTATCTTCCTTTTTAACATCAATTTTACCTGAAAAAATTAATAAAAAAATTGAATTGCAGTTTTCAGGATCAAAAGTTCATTCTAAAATGTCAAATAATCCAGATGCTCCTTCTTTTGATATGTTAAGAGCTTGTGTTAACTTAACTGTTGCCGCAATATTAATTTCTATAGCTACTTCATATAAATTACCACTCTCTACGACCTACGTGACTTTTATGGTTGCGATGGGAACTTCTCTTGCTGATAAAGCCTGGGGTAAAGACAGTGCAGTTTATAGAGTCTCCGGAGTTATCAATGTTATCACTGGATGGTTTTTAACTGCTATAACTGCATTTTTTGTGTCTGGAATAATAGTTTCATTAATTCACATTGGTGGAGTTCAAGCAATAGCAATTATTTTATTCATTATACTTACAATAATTGGTAAAAACTTCATAAAACACAGAAATGAAGAGACAGAAATAGATAAAGATAAAATTCTTAAAGCCGAAAGTAAATCGATGAAGGGAGTTATGGATGAAAGCTCAGGAAACATTATAAAGTTTTTTAAAAGGGTTGACGTCATATATGGTTTACTTGTTGAGGGATTATCTAAGCATAATCTGAAGAGTCTTAAGAAAGGGAAAAAGAATATTAAAAGATTGGAGGGTGAAATAGAGGATCTTCGTGAAAATATATTTTACTTCATTAAAAATTTAGAGGAGCCTAGTTTGTCTGCAAGTAATTTTTATATAGTTCTGTTAAGTTATATTGAGGATTTAGCTAATGATCTTGATTATATAGTTTCTAAAAGTTTTAAGCATATTGACAATGATCATCAAAAGCTTAAATTATCTCAGATTAGAGATTTAAATGAAATACATGACTTCACTAAATCAATTTTTAAAGATTCAATGGAAACTTTTGATAATAATTCTATTTCTGATATTGATATAATTCTTAAAAAAAGAAATGAAATTAAGGGTAAAATTCAAGAAAAAATCAACTCCCAAATTGAACTTACTAGAAATGTTGAAACAAGTCCTAAAAACACGACTTTATACTTCAATATACTCCTTAAATCAAAAGATATTTATAAGATAAAGGTGAGTTTAATTGAAGAATTTTATAATTCTTACAAACAAATTAATAATTTATAAATTTAATTTTGAAATATGAAAAAACTTCTAAAACCTTGATGAATAATCACACTTTTTATACTGACAGGGGCTATAATTTACGGATTTATTAAATTATTTCAGGGTGAAGGATCTATTAGTGACATCATTTCCCTTTTTGTATTATAATGTTATTATAAGTTTTACCGAAGATGATGAATCCAAAACCTAGAATAGCTATGTGTTCTTTTTCAGTTTAGCCGATTTACCGAGTGCAAACCACAATAACCCTAACATAAATATTCCCAAATATTCTAATATAGATGTGTCAAAAACAGAATAATAATGCAATACTATAATTAGTATATTTATGACAGCTATAAATTTCGAAGCAAAGGACCAATTATAACCTATTTTTTTTTATAATTACAATATGTAAAAAAACCCTTAATTATAAGAGGGTTTTTCCTTCATTTAGTGGAAAAACAAGTTTTAAAGTTGAAAATATTAGTTTAAAATTCACTATTCAAAAATTTTCAAGATGAACATAAAAACGATAACTGCGAGTCAAACTAACCCTCACAACTTTCACAATCTTTCTTTTGTTTAAACTTTTGGGCAGCATTCATACTATGCTGATAGTACAATGACTTAAGTCCTAACTTCCAGGCTGTAACATGTATATTATTAACCTCCTTTGTAGATGTGTCTGGGTGAACAATGATATTAAGTGATTGACCCTGGTCTAAATAGTTTTGCCTATTTGCTGCCTGATAGATAATAACCAACTGATCAATTTCAGAATATGTTTTAAATACCTCTTTTTCATTTTCAGATAAGAAATCAAGATGTTGAACAGAACCATCTCTGTCTCTTATGTCTCTCCATACTTCTGGGGTATCCATTCCTTTTTCTTTTAAGAGATTCATTAAAAAAGGATTTTTAATTGTTGTTTTTATTTTTGCAATATCCTTTACGTAAATATTAGACCATATAGGTTCTATTCCTTGAGAAACCTGCCCTAGAATAAAAGCAGATGATGTAGTTGGTGCTATTGCATTCAAAGTTGTATTCCTTCTGCCATATCCTTTTAGCACTTCTGGTTCTCCAAATTTCTGAGCCAAACGTTCTGAAGCTTTGTAGGATTGCTCTTTTAGTGTTTTGAAAACTTCACTGTTTAGATCGTATGCCTTTTGACTATCAAAAGGAAGCATTTTAGACTGTAACAAAGAGTGCCATCCTAGGGTTCCCATCCCTAGTGCTCTGTTTTCTTTTGCAAAATTATATGCTCGTTCCATAAATAGAAATGTTTGTTGATCATCTCTGTTATCAGAATTTTTATAAACCTCTAATTTCTCTAAGAACTCTGTAATTAGGGAATCCAAAAAATAAATCATAGTTTCAACAGCGTCGGTATCCTTCCATTTATCATAATGCACTAAATTAATACTTGATAAAACACAAACAAAAGACCAGTTATGATCAGAGGGTAGCATTATTTCTGTACATAAGTTACTTGCATAAATTGGTAAATTTTTATCCTTGTATACATCGGGGGCGCCATTGTTTGCGTTGTCTGTAAAGAAAATATACGGGTATCCCATTTCTCCTCGACTCTGCAGAACTTTAGCCCAAACTGTCCTCTTTTCAACATCTCCATCAATCATGTCTTGCATCCAACTGTCAGTTACAGTAACTCCATGGGTTAACTCTTGGATAGGATTACCTTCTGTACCTATTTCTAAAAATTCCCTAATATCTGGATGATCAATCGGTAGATAAGGAGAAAAACGACCCCTTCTCACTGATCCCTGACTTACAACATCTACCATAGATTCGAACAACCTCATAACATGAACTGCTCCAGAAGCCTCTCCATTATTTTTTATTGCAGCTCCTCTTCCTCTGATTTTACCAAAATATCCAGAAGTTCCACCTCCTAATTTGGACATCATACCCACTTCTGATTGGGTGTATAAAATATTTCCAATATCATCATCAATGTGGGAACCAAAACAGCTAATTGGTAAACCTCGTTCTTTTCCAAAGTTTGACCAAACCGGAGATGCCAACGAATAATATCCTTCTGACATATAGTGATAAAATTTCTTTGCAAAACCGGGCATTTGCAAAATATCTTCCGCTCTTTCTGCAATACTAGCTATGCGTTCTTCCGCACTTAATCCCTCTCCTAAATACCCAGCTGCTAGAAATTTTCTACTATTTTCATTCAGCCATTCAAAAGGTTTTTCAGAAGTTAGATTCATTCTTTGCATTGATTTTTCTCTAGCCTCAATTAATTGTTGGTGTGAATCTATTTGTTCCTGTTCTGTTTTTATTTTTTTCTCCATATTCTAAAATAGATCATCACTTGTTATACTTTGGGTTCTTTTACTATAATTTATGGATCGTTTTACAAAAAAATCTCCATGCTTTGTTCCTATAATCTCATCATCAAACCATTCAGTCTGCGAAACTAGATTTTGGTCAATCTCAAATACTTTATCAATCCCAATGCTTTCAAGAGAATTATTAAATCTATTTTTTAAAAACTCATTAATTACTGACTTCGGTAAAAAGTCTAGCTCTCCATTTTCAAAAATCCAATCCACAACACCCTGCTCCGCTTCAAAAGCTTGCTTGCATAGATTTTGAATCTTTTCTTGATATTCTGGTGTAAACCACTCAGGGTTCTCCTTTTGAAGAATTTTGATCAAATCTATCCCAAAATCACCGTGAATCTGCTCTTCTTTAGAAGTTGCCTCTACCACATTGGAAATGCCTTTTAGCATATTTTTGTGTTTATTGAAAGCCATAATTATTAAGAATTGAGAAAACAGAGAAACATGTTCTATAAATAGCGAAAATAGAAGAATAGCCTCGGCATATTCTTTATTATCATCACTTTTTGAGTTTTTAAGTGCTGTTTCTAAATACTGAACCCTCTTCATAATAGCCGGTTTCTTTTTAAGTTCTTTAAACTCGGAGTTCAATCCTAGTACCTCTAATAAATGAGAATAGGCATCCGCATGACGAACCTCACTTTCGGCAAAGGTTGATCCTACAGAACCGATCTCAGGTTTAGGAATTCTGTGATATAGATCTCCCCAAAATGATTTTACAGCTACTTCAATTTGAGAAATTGCCAACATGGTGTTTTTAATAGCACTTCGTTCTGGAACAGACAACCGTGACTTAAAATCTTGAATATCACTTGTGAAATTAAATTCTGAATGAATCCAGTAAGAGTGTCTTATAGCCGGAACATATTCATAAAGCTGAGGATATTCGTATGGTTTTAAGTTAATTCGTTTTTCAAAAAGATCAGACTGCCTTTGTTGACTTCTTTTATTTCGATATAAAATGTATGCTTTCGCTGATTCTGGAAAGTTATTTTCCATCAGTTGCGTCTCCACTATATCTTGAACCTCCTCAATTGTAGGTATATATTCTTGGTGTTCCTTTTTACGATCTAAGAGTTTTTGATTAACTGACAATGCTACATCCTGAGCATCTTGTTCAGTCCCGACTCCAACTGCAACCATTGCTTTTTCAATAGCTTCTGTAATTTTATCTAGATGAAACGCGCTGGTAGTCGAGTCTCTCTTAATTATCTGTTCAATCTCCATAGAATTTAAAATTAGCTCAAAAATATTCTGTCAGTTTAGATCAAAATAGATCTTTAATATTTTTTTTAGTTTTTATTGAATTATTTCATACTTACAAAGATTTAAAATTGTTAGTACAATTGAAAGGGGTACTTATTCACAAAGAGGCTTAGTTTTTAACAAAAAAAGCTAAATATCTTATTTTAAACAAAATCAATAAACTTCCAAGTATGTGATTTTCAATATTTTATAATTATTTTTCTCTGTTAAACCCCTTCTTTACTGAGAGCGCGACTTGAGCCATTTTTTTGCTGTTATAGATAATTTTTCATACCACTGTTTTCCAAATCTTCTAATCAAAGCATTTTTTACAAATTTATAGATTGGAATTTTTAATTCTGACCCCAAGGAACATGCTGTATCACAAATTGACCACTCATGGTAATTAACGGCAGTAAATTCAGAATAGTTTTGGACTCTAATTGGATATAGATGGCATGAAATTGGTTTGTAAAAATTTATCTCCCCTGCTTTATGTGCTTTTTCAATACCGCATTGAGCTTGTCCCTTATGGTCAAAAACTGTATAAGAGCATTCTTTTCCATCTATCAGTGGAGTTTCCCATTCACCATCAACACCTTTAATGTAATTACCTTGTTCTTTTAATGATTTTATACCCTTTTTCGATAAAAAGGGTGAAATTTTATCTTGAAGATCATCTAAAATTTTAATTTCATTTTTTTCCAAAGGAGCGCCTGCCGACCCAGAAACACAACATTCGCCTTTACACTTACCAATATTACACACAAAATCCTCGGAAATAATAGATTCTGAGACTATAGTATTATCAATTTGAAACATTTTTTAACTTAAATATTAAAGCTAAATTAACCATTAATATCTCGATGAGATATTAATAAGTTAAGTACTTTTGAAAAAAATAAATGTTGAATTTTAAAGAAATTTTTACGGCCGGTCTAATTCTTTTTGCCGTGATAAATATTATTGGAAGTATTCCTATTATAATTTCTCTTCGAGAAAAAGTTGGTCATATTGAATCTGAAAAAGCATCTATAGTTGCTGGTTTGATAATGATTGGATTTATTTTTGTTGGAAAAAACATATTAAGCTTGATAGGGATAGATGTTAATTCTTTTGCTGTAGCTGGATCATTAATAATTTTCTTTATTGCTCTAGAAATGATAATGGGCATTTCCATTTACAAAAATGACATACCAGAAACGGCATCAATAGTTCCGATTGCATTTCCAATTATTGCTGGGCCCGGAAGTCTAACAACATTACTTTCGTTGAGAGCAGAATTTGAACTTATAAATATAATTGCAGCTATAGGTTGTAATATCTTGATTGTTTATATGATACTTAAATCCTCTAATTTTATGTCAAAAATTCTTGGTAAAACTGGAATTGCAGTAATACAGAAGGTCTTTGGAATAATTTTATTATCCATTTCCGTAAAACTTTTCGCCACTAATGTTGGTCAAATTATTAATTAATTTTATGAAAAAATCTATATATATATTTTTAACACTTACCATTATTAGTTTAATATTTAACTTATATAAAATAGATTGGAACAAGTCTCTTGTCGGTGAAAGTTCAATTGCTCTAATAGGCGTTTTGTCTTCTGGATGTGCAATTTTACTCCTTTTAATCTTAAAGACTTCAATTAAAATTTCAGAAAAAGAAAAATAATTTTTAAGGCAAAAAATCTATTTGTACTCCAGCCTTTTTTAGAAACTCAATCCCAGACGTGTCTTTATATTCAACAGAATAAACTACTCTTATAATTCCAGATTGATGAATAAGCTTACTACACTCTTTACACGGAGAAAGTGTTATATACAAGGTTGAACCTTTACAGGACTGAGTCGAAGAAGCAACTTTAAGAATTGCATTTGCTTCAGCGTGGAGTACGTACCATTTTGTAAAATTATTTTCATCTTCACAATTGTTTTCAAATCCAGAGGGTGTACCGTTATAGCCGTCAGAAATAATCATCCTGTCTTTAACGATTAAAGCTCCAACTTGTTTTCTTTCACAATGTGACAATTTCCCCCATCTATTGGCCATATCAAGATATGCCTGATCATAAATATTTTGTTTTGAATTTGTCATTTAAGACGAAACTACAAAAATCTTAATCCAAGACCTAAAGTCTTTCGAAAAGCATTTTTAGTGATAAAATAAAAATCAAACAAGAACCAGATCTAATCCATAAAATGAATTTATCTTCAGAAAATTTAATTATAAAACTGTTTAACACTAAAACAAATGAAACTATTATAATTTGAGCAACCTCAATTCCAAAGGCAAAACCCAATAGTGATGCAAAAGAAGAGTCTTCTTGAACTAAAAGATTAAAGTATCTTCCAAAGCCTACGCCATGAATTAGACCCAAAAAAAGTGTTGACATTGTAAAATATTTGAATCTATATTTTTTGGAACTCCCAATAGTTTGGAAAATAATTATAGCAGAACTATACATTATTGTTATCGGAATTAAAGCTTCAATCCAATACAAATCGGTAGATATGTTAAAATAATAATTTAAAAAAAGTGTCAAACAGTGTCCTAAAGTAAAAAGTGTTACCCATTTTAAAAGCTGAACTCCCTTTTTAAATGTAAAGGGAAGAGATATTACAATAAAAAAATAAAAATGATCAAATCCATCCAAATCTAAAACATGATAATATCCTAATTTTAAAAAGAATAAAAATGTTTGAAGCATAAATTAAAATTTATGTTTGTTTTTTAAAATTTCATATGCTTCTTGAACCTGAATGAATTTTTCTTCTGCTCCTTTTAACAAATACGGATCTTTAGTTTGAAGTTTATCAGGATGATATTTTTTAACCATCAAACGATATGCTTTTTTAATTTCTTCAACTGATGAGTTTATATCAATTTCAAGTATTTTATATGCACTGTTTTCTTCTTTAATGAACATCGCTTTGATACTTTCAAAATCTGCAAGATTAATATTTAGACTCGATGATATTTGACTTATTTTAACTAATTCTAAGCTGGAGATATTTCCATCAGCCTTTGCAATACCGAATAAAAAATGAATTAGCTGAAGTCTTGTTTCATAGCTAGAGTTCGTCCTGAAAGACACTGTTATTTGATCCAAAGACTGATTTTGGAGCTTAACTTTTGAATTAAAAATTTTAAAAATCTCATCAGACTTATTTTTTCCATAATGACTTATAAAAAAACGTCTAACATACTCTAATTCTTTGGAGTCAACCTTTCCATCTGCTTTAACAACAATAGCAGCAAGTGTTAGCAATTTAATTTGCATCAAATTTCCATCAGTGGATCCAAATTTATTTTGATATTTAGAACCTGAATTGTTAAAAATTCTCTCTAGAACCTGACCTATTATATATCCTAAAATAGCACCTGGAAAACGAAAATAACTGAATCCAACAAAAGCAGAAACCCATTTAATCATAAAAGCGATATTTGACACCAAATATAACTATGTCTGTAAGGTTTCTTTATTATATTTACAAAAAAAACATGTATCCAAAAGAAATTTATGAACCCATGAAGGCTGAACTAACTGATTTGGGATTCGGTGACTTAAAAACTAGTTCTGATGTTGATGATGCTCTTAAAAAAAGTGGTACAACTTTAGTTGTTGTAAACTCAGTTTGTGGGTGTGCTGCTGCTAATGCCAGACCAGCGATTCGCTTATCACTATCTAATGAAATCAAACCTAATAATTTAGTTACTGTTTTTGCAGGAGTAGACAGTGAAGCAACTGAATTAGCGAGATCCTATATGGTTCCATTCCCTCCTTCTTCACCAAGTATTGCCCTTTTCAGAGATGGAGAGTTGGTTCATATGATCGAAAGGCATCATATTGAAGGGAGACCCGCAGATATTATAGCTGATAATCTTATTTCGGCCTATAACGAATATTGCTAATTAGATTTTTTAAATTTCAATTCTATCATAAATGTAGTCCCGATGTTGTTACGTGTTTGATAAGTTATCTTGCCTTTATGAGAATCTATTATGTTTTTTACAATCCCTAATCCCAACCCCATACCTTTGGTTTTGGTTGTAAATTTTGGTTCGAATATCTTTTCTTTCAGGTTAGGGTCAACCCCTTGACCATTGTCTTTAACGGATATAATTATTTTATTAGAGTCTGCCTTTAAGTTAACTTCGATCTTGGCTTGTTTTTTAGAATTTACTGATTGTAACCCATTTTGAATCAAATTGGTCATAACACGAATCCATTGGGTTCTATCTAAGGGATAGAGAACTTTATCTTTATTGGATGAAAAAACTACATTTTCATACTCAAATATTTCTGTTGCTCTTTTTGTAGCATCAACAATATCTGAAGAGAGTAGTTTAGCCTTTGGAAGGGTTGCAAAGTCCGAGAAAGTAGTTGCTACATTACTCATTATATCAATCTGTTCGATTAGTAATTTAGAAAATTCTTCAATATTATTCTTGTTACTTTTATCTGATGGATCGTATCTTCTTTGAAAGTTTTGTACGGAAAGTCGCATAGGTGTTAATGGGTTTTTAATCTCATGAGCCACCTGTCTAGCCATTTCTTGCCATGCCTGTTCGCGTTCAGTTTGAGCAAGCTTTTTTGCACTTTTCTCTAAATCATCTATCATTTTGTTATAGGAATTTACCAAACTATCAATTTCTCTAGAAGGATTCTTTAGATGAATTCTTTTATTTCGCTTTAATAAGCCAGTAGAGTTGATTTGAAGTCTCAACGTCTCCAACGATCTTGTTACGTATTTAGAAATAAAATATGCAAGACCAATTGATATTACAAGCATCAAAAGATAAACTTGATAAAGACTCTGCAAAAAAGTGTTTAACTCGTTTTCAGAGAAGGAAACATCCTCAAAATAGGGGAAAAATAAAATTGCATATTCAAAGCCTGATGCATCTTGAAGATACCTATACGAAGATTGAAATTTTCCAATTTCATCAATATTGTTTTCAACAAATCGATTTGAATTATTTTGTTTTATTCCTAACAATGTTAAGTTGTTTAATGTGTAATTATTAGCAATAATCTTTAGAGGTAAAAAGTTTACATATAATGGATTCCCTTCCAGATCAAAAACAGAATAATCTACATTAAGAATCGTTCTTACAGCTTCTAAATCATCTTTAAAACTCATCCATTTTTCTTGAGAAGAAAACTTCAGATCATTTTTAGACACCAAGTAGTTAATCTGAGAAAGCAACTGCTGCTCCTTTCGCTCCATTCTAAATTGATTATATGACTCTGACTCTGTTCCGTATTGGAAATATGTTGCTCCTAAAATCATTAAGCAAGTGGTAAGGACCAACAAAACCATAGCTAGAAACAGTCTTGTTCTTAATGAAATTTTAGCTTTAATTATTTGCATTATTTTTTCTATTAATTTTTTTATAGAAACGTATTCCTAATGACAAAAGTACTCCTAATCCAACGAGTCCAATAAGTCCAAAAATCCAGTTAAAGCTATTTTTAATTGAAACTAGAAAAACAATTGAAAAAAGAATTAAAGTTGCTCCTTCATTCCAAAAACGCATAAAAGTACTTGAATATTTGAAGATACCTTTTTGAAAATCAATATAAATTGAATGTGTTTTTAAATGATAAATTAATAAGAGGAAAACAAAAATAATTTTTATGATCATCCACTGCTGAGTTAACCATATTGGTACTAAATAAATTAAAACTAAAGCAAAAATAATGGCAAGAATTGCTGAAGGCCATGTAATGATGTACCATAATTTTTTAGCCATTAAATTTAGCTGTAATGTTAAAATTTCTTTCTCTATTTCTGACTTTTTTTGGGCTTCAATTATGTAAATAAAGAGTCTTGGAATATAAAACAAGCCAGCAAACCACGTAATTATAAAAATCAAATGTAACGCTTTAAAATAATCGTAATATTCTATCAAAAGATCAATCTATTTTTAAGTAATTCAGTTCAAGTTTTGCAAACTCTTTATTAAAAGAATCAACCTCCGTGTTTATAAGAAATTTATGGATCTTCAATTGGTTTTCTACTTTTTTAGTTAGCTCTAATCTAACAGCGTTGTCCTGATCTGTTGGTGGAAAGTCGTTCATGGTTACAAGTCTGTTTAAATGACCCAACTTGTTGGTCAATTTAATTGGAAAGTTAAGGGGGTCCTGATTGCTTTGGTTTTTAGTTTGGTATAATGTTTTTTCAATATTGAATAACTTATCCCGAAGCTTTTCAGACTTAGTAACAAGCTCAGCAATAGAGTCGGATTTTTGAAAATTTAACTCAAATTCCTTAAGTTTTAAGTTTATTTTTCTAATTTCCTTTATCGCTTTGTGAGCATTGTCAACTGTTCTATTTATTGAGTTAACAAAATCTAATTGTTTTTCAATGTCTGAAGCTTCAACCTCAGATCTGGGATCAATTAAAATCTCAAAAGGCATACTTGTTTTTATTCCATTCTTATTTAATGTTACTCTATACTTTCCCGGTGCAGACTTTGGTCCAGAAAATGAAGCCGACCAAAAAATCATACCATCTAATACTTCCGCCCCATCATGCTTTGTGTCCCAGACAAATTTATTGCTCCCCTTGGTGGGTGAAAGCATATTTTCTTTGTCATGATTGCTAAAGCTTTTAATTATTTTCCCATCCATATCTGAAAAACTAATTGAAACAGTGTCTTTTGAAGATTTGTAATCTTTTAAATTATAATAAACAATTACTCCATTTTCAATATTAGTACCTGCGATTTTACTTGATTTTCCTCCACTACCTCTGGTTCTGTAACTATCTTTTGGTGAAAATAAGTTTATTTCATTATTTAATTTTTTACTGTCCAATTGATGTAAAACTGTCAAATCGTCTATCATCCAGATACCCCTTCCTTGAGTTGCGACGATTAAACTATTATCTTTTATTATAATGTCAGTAACTGGAACTATTGGAAGATTTTTTTGAAACGAACTCCAAGATTCTCCATCATCATAAGAGATATAAATCCCTGATTCGGTTCCGGCATAAAGCAGTCCTTCTTTACCAGGATCTGATCTCATTACTCTTGTAAAATGTTCAGAATTTATTCCGTTTACTGTTTTTTTCCATGTTTTTCCATGATCAGTTGTCTTATAAATATATGGTTTAAAATCACCTGACTTATATGAAGTACCAGCTACATAAGTTTTTCCAGATTTAAAATATGATGTTTCTATACTATTTACCATCAATGATTTTGGTGCTTGATTTGGAGTTATATTTTCCCAACTTTCTCCTCCATTTTTAGTTAAATGGACTAATCCATCGTCACTACCTACCCATATTTCTCCATCACTTAGTCTTGATTCGCTTGCTGCAAAAAGAGTGCTGTAGTATTCTACTCCTGTATTATCTTGAGTAATTGGACCTCCTGATGATTTTAATTTTTCAGGATCATTTCTTGTTAGATCAGGACTTATTATTTTCCAGCTTTGTCCCTCATTTTCCGAAGTATGAACCTGGTTTGATAGTGTAAATAATTTTTTGGTGTCATGATGGCTGAAAAATATGGGGAAATTCCATTGAAACCTGTACTTCATACCTTCTGCTCCATATCCCATTGGATTATCAGGCCAAACATTTATACCTCTTACACTTCCTGTTTTGTGATTAACTCTGGTTAAAAAACCTCCATAACTTCCACCATAAACAATATCGTTGTTTTCAGGGTCTACAGCAATATGGGCAGATTCTCCTCCTGCGGTTGACTCCCAGTCATCCTCAGTAATGAATCTTCCATCTGATCTGTGTTTTACTCTTATTGTTGAATTGTCTTGCTGAGCTACATATATTCTGTATGGAAATGAATTGTCTGTTGTGACTCTATAAAATTGAGAAGTTGGCTGATTATAATATGTACTCCAATCTGATCCCCCATTATTGCTAATTTGGGCACCCCCATCATCCGCAATTATCATTCGCTGATTATTATCTGGGTCTATCCATAAATCATGATGATCACCGTGAGGTGCTCTATTGCTCTTAAATGTTTTTCCTCCGTCAATTGACTTGTGATAAGAAACATTCATTACATAAACGATATCTTGATTTTGAGTGTCAGCATAAATTTTAGAATAGTACCACGCTCTCTGTCTTAAAGATCTGTTAGAATTAACATACTTCCATGTTTTTCCACCATTATCAGATCTGTAAACCCCTCCTTTTTCTTCATTTTCTACAATAGCAAAAATCCTTTCAGAATTTACAGGAGATACGGTAACTCCAATAATTCCAAGAATACCTTTAGCGAACCCTTCATTACTTGATATTTTTGACCAAGTACCCCCGCTATCATTACTTTTCCATAATAAAGAGCCTGGTCCCCCACTAATCAGACTATAAGGAGTTCTTTTCAAATTCCAAGTAGAAGCGTAAAGAATTCTTGAGTTTTTAGGATCCATTTGTAATTCAACAGCACCGGCCTGATCGTTCGCAAACAATATTCTCTTCCAGGTTTTACCTCCATTAATCGATTTATAAACCCCTCTTTCATTTGTCGGTTTATAAATATTACCTAATACAGCGGCATAGACAATATTTGAATTTTTTGAATCTACAACGATTCTAGGTATGTGTCTAGAATTTGGAAGTCCTGAGAAAATCCATGTTTTTCCTGCATCAACAGATTTCCAAACCCCATTTCCAGAAGAAACATTTCCTCTAACTGTAACTTCTCCTCCTCCTACATATATGACATTTGAATCACTTGGAGCTACCGCTATAGAACCTATGCTCCCACCGAAGTATCCGTCTGAAATGTTTTCATATGTTTTACCCGAATCATTTGTTTTCCAGACTCCTCCTCCAGTCGCTCCAAAATAGTATAAATTGGGGTCATCTTTAACACCAGTAACTGCGGCTGAACGCCCTCCCCTAAAAGGGCCTATTTCACGAAACTTGAGACTTTCGTGTATACTTGAATCGAATGAAACAATTTTAGCTCTTTCTTTTTTCCTTTGACCAAAAATATTGGTAACTAAAAAAAACACTAAAACATAGCCTAAACCTCTAAATACTGGAAAATCAAAATTTTTCATTTATCACTTTTTATCAGAACAAATTACAAAACAAATTTAATACCTCAAATAATCTATTTTTTCAAGTTTTTAAACAAGAAATATCCTGTAACTATTGTTGAAATTAATTCTCCTAAAGGAAAAGCAATCCAAACTCCCATAACACCAATTTTATTTGATAAAATAAATAATAATGGGATGAAAAAGAAACCCTGACGCGTAAGGGTTAAAAGTAGTGCAGGCAGCGCTTTTCCTATTGCTTGAAAGTATGCTGACCCAATGAATTGAATTCCAATTATTGGCGTTGCTGCAAAAACCCATCGAAGAGCGGGTGGTGTTTGATTCAAAACATCAGAATCGTCTGTAAATAACTTGACGATCTCTTCAGAAAAAATAAAAATTAAAATAAATACTAGACTGGCTAATAAAGTAGAAAAAATCATTGCTTTAATAACAACTTCGTATACTCTTTTATAATTATTAGCACCATGGTTGAAGGCTGCAATCGGAATAAAACCTTGAGTTATTCCAATGACAGGAAAAAGAGCAAACATCAACATTCTACTAATTATAGCATATACAGCTACTGTAGTTTCTCCTCCCGAATTAAACAAAATATTATTAACAAGTAAGACAACGATACTAACCGTTGCTTGTCTTGCAAGTGTAACTGAGCCTAATGAAGAGATTTCTTTAGTAACATTAAATGATAAATAAAAATCATTTATTTTAAGCTTAAATACTGATTTATTTGATTTAAAATAATATAGAATATAAATAGCTGTTATTCCATAGGAAGCTGTTGTAGCCCATGCTGCCCCGAACATTCCATAGTCGTAATAAAAGATTAATACATAGTCTAAAAGTAAATTAGTAATTGACGGAATCATCATTGCATACATTGCATATTTAGGTTTTCCTTCTGCTCGCATTGTGTTATTACCCATCATGCAAAGTCCTAAAACAGGTACTCCGTAAAGAACTATTTTATAATATATTTTAGCTAATTCATATAACTCACCTTTCCCCCCAAATAAAGGTATTAAGTACTCTGAAAACAATAAACCAAAAAACGAAAAAGATAATGTTACAATAAGTGTTAGAGTGATTTGATTTCCAAAAGTTTTATTTGCTTTGGTCATATTTTTATCTCCCAAAGCTCTGGATATTATTGAACCTCCTCCAATACCAATTGCCATTCCAAGAGCAGCAATAAAAAAAGAAACTGGTAAAACAACATTAATTGCTGCTATTGCATTCGTACCAATCCATTGACCTACAAAAACGGTATCTATAAGAATGTTCAAAGACATTACTAAAATACCAATGGATGCAGGAACTCCTTGTTTAACTAGAAGTTTAAATATTGGATCAGTACCTAAACCTCCAGATAAGTTTTTTTCCATATTACGTTTCAACTGGAGCTAAAGCCCATTCATCAATCCATCTACTCAAAACTTTAACCCAGTCGTCGCGATCATTTATACAAGGAATTACGTGTAGCTTCTTCCCTCCTTTTTCTTCGAAATCTTCAGCTGCCTCCATCCCAATTTCTTCCAATGTCTCCAAACAATCGGAAACAAAAGCAGGAGTTGCAATTGCAAGTTCTTTGGTTCCATTCTCTGCAAAAGATGATACCGTCTTATCAGTGTAAGGTTTTAGCCATGAACCCAAAATAGAAACTCTTGATTGAAAAGAAGTAGAGAAGGTGCCTTCTTTTAACTCTAAATATTCTGCAACTTTTAAAGAAGTAGTCTCACATTGATGTTTATAACAATATTGATGGGCAGATGATTTTGTGAAACAGCATTTCCCATCCATTTTGCAATGTGATTTTGAAATATCTGATTTCCGAATATGCCTTTCTGGTACTCCATGATAAGAAAATAAAAGATGCTCCCAATTTTTTCCTTTTAAAGAATCTTGAATAGAATTCGCAAGAACCCTTATATAATCCGGATGATCATAAAATGATGGCAATGAAATAAACTTCATTTTTGGAAAAAACTCAGCTCTTATTTTTTCAGCTAAAACTAAAATCGTTTCAGTAGTTGCCATTGCAAATTGAGGATATAATGGAACGATTAAAACTTCATTGACCCCCTTTCTATTTAGCATATCTAAACCACTTTTGATTGATGGATTTCCATAACGCATAGCAAGAACTACTGGTACTGAAACCTTTTTTTGCACTTTTTTCATAAGCCGCTCAGAAAGAACAATTAGGGGAGAACCTTCTTTCCACCAAATTTTTTTGTAAGCCTCTGCAGATTTTTTTGGTCTTGTATTTAGAATGATGCCTTTAACCAAAAAAGTCCTAAACCACTTAGGCAAATCAATTACTCTTTCGTCCATCAAAAACTGATCTAAATAATTTCTTACATCCGGAGTTTTTGGACTTTCCGGGGAGCCTAAGTTAACTAAGAGTACACCCTTCATTATTATTTTTTTACGAAGATACTGACATTAGATATTTTTTTGGGGTAGTCCCATATTTCTTTTTGAAAGCAACTATAAAATGACTAGCTGTACTATACCCTAACTTAAGTCCAACTTCATTTACATTATAATTTTTTGATTCAAGCATTCTCTGAGCTTCAACCATTTTATGATCAAGCAAGTATCCATATACAGTATCTCCATACAATTGCTTAAACCCCTCTTTAAGTTTTTTTAAACTCAATCCAATTTCTTGAGATAGTTCATGTAAAGTTGGTGGCTCAGATATCCTCTCTAAAATAATTTCTTTGGCGTGTCTAATTTTTCTTACATTTTCTTCATCGACTAAAAATGGACATTGCTCAAGATCCGTATCGTCACTTTTATTGAAATATAAACTTAGTAATTCGTAAACTTTACCCTTGAAATATAAAGATTTCATACTATCGTGAACTTTAGCTTGAAGGATTTGACTTAAAACAACGGCTATGCTGGGAGAAAAAATACGATCATCATAAAACTTTCTTTTACTATTTTCAGGATTTAAAAAAAAGATATGATCTGCATCATTTGAGAATAAACTATGAAACTTAGAAATTGAAATTATAACACTTATGATCCAACTATTTGAATCTAAAGTTAAATTTAGTGGAAGATCTTGTGTCGGATTATATAAAAGGACTGCGTGCTCTTCATTAACAGGGAACTCATAATTACCATTATTAAATAAAAGTTTTCCAGCTCCTTTCAAACAGAAATGAAACTGAATATATTCTCTAGTTATCGACATTTTTTTCCGTAAAACACTTTTACTATTATTTTCATAACGAAGAACAATGAAACCTGGTTCTAATTGTGATCTTTCCTTGGAACTTTCATCGATATTTTCCATATTGATAATTGAATAGTTATTTAGATGAATTCTAAATTATAAAATCTTTTAAACACAATAAAATTAGTACATTTAATTGAAATGAAAACAAATTGGTTTAAAAAACTAAAGTCGGTATTAATAATTCGTCTATCGTTATTTTTTGATTTTTCTCAAATTTACTTTTGCAAAAGAATTTAAAAAACCAAGATTTGGATTCAAAAACATTTTTTGCAATAGGCATTAGCCATAAAGAAGCATCTCTTTCCTTAAGAGAGGGGTTCAGTCTTTCTTTGTCGTCATCCAAGACCATGTTAATTAAAGCAAAATTAAATGGTATTACTGAGCTTCTTATTACCAGCACATGCAATAGAACTGAGCTATACGGTTTAGTTGAAAATTCAAAAAGTCTGGTTGATTTACTTTGTGACTTTTCAAAAGAAAAAATAAAAAAGTTTGAAAAAATTGGGTATATTTTTCAAGGTAAAGATGCCATAAATCATATCTTCAGGGTAGGTGCAGGTCTTGAAAGTCAAATTCTTGGTGATTTTGAAATAATTGGACAACTGAAAAAATCCTTTTATCTGTCTAAAAAAACAGGAATGGCAAATGGCTTTTTAGAAAGACTGGTCAATAATGTGATTCAGGCTAGTAAACGTGTTAAAACAGAAACTGGGATTTCTTCAGGAGCAACCTCAGTTTCTTTTGCTGCTGTTCAGTACATTATGAATAATGTTAAAGATATTTCAAACAAGAACATTCTCTTATTTGGTGCTGGAAAAATTGGAAAAAATACATGTGAGAATCTTATAAAACACACAAAAAATAATCACATTATTTTAATAAACCGAACTAAGGAAAGGGCTGAAAAAATTGCAGGCAAATTTAAGGTTATTGTTAAACCCCATAGCGAACTTAATACTGAAATTAGAAAGGCTGATGTCTTAATTGTGGCAACAGGAGCTGAAAACCCAACAGTAAGCAAAGAGCTTATTCATCGTTCAAGCCCTCTTTTAGTTATTGATCTTTCACTACCAAGAAATGTAGTTCCTGAAATAAGTGAAATAGATCAAGTTTCACTTATTCATGTAGATGAATTATCAAAAATGACAGATCAAAATTTAATAAAAAGACAAAAACATATAGGTAAAGCAGAAATAATAATTACTGAAGTTGCAAAGGAATTCAATCTCTGGCTATATAACAGGAAATATGCTCCATTTTTAAATGCCTTTAAGACACGTTTGGAAAAGCCTATTTCAGGTTTGGAAGAAACAGCATCAAAGTTTACAGGTCAGATAGCCAGCTACCTGAAAGATAACCCTAAAAAAGCTTCAGCAACAATGGATTTACTGGTAGATCTTTTTGAACTTGAACTTGAGAAGAATGTCAAAACGTAAGATTCGAATTGGAACTAGAGAAAGCAAATTAGCACTCTGGCAAGCTAAAGCTGCTGAGAATCAACTAAAAAAATTTGGATATAATTCTTCAATTGTACCTATAAAAAGTGACGGGGATCAAAACTTAACTCAACCTATATATTCATTTGGTATTCAAGGTGTTTTTACTCGAGCACTAGATTCCGCTCTAATTGATGACAAGATAGATATTGCGGTTCACAGCTTGAAAGACGTTCCCACCGCGCTTCCGTCAGGAATAATTATAAACTCAGTTTTAGAAAGAGGAAATCCATTGGATATAATTTTATTTAAAAATGAGGAAGATTTACTTAAATCTCAATCTGTGGGCACTGGAAGTCTCAGAAGGAAGGCTCAATGGCTAAATAAGTATCCTCAAGACAAAACGGAACCCATAAGAGGAAATGTTCAAACTAGATTAGAAAAATTAGACAGCTTAACTATTAAAGGAATAATACTTGCAAAAGCTGGGATAGATCGTCTTGCAATTAATACTATAAAATTTAAAACTTTAAGCTGGATGATTCCTGCACCAGCTCAAGGAACAATTGGAATTGCTTCTCTTGAAAGCAATGAATTTATAAAAAAGGCTTTAGTAGGTGTGAATTGTGAAAAAACATTTTATTGTACTACTATTGAACGTGAATTTTTAAAAATATTAGAGGGAGGTTGTTCGGCTCCAATAGGAGCTTTAGCCTCAATAGAAAATGAAATAGTTAATTTTAAAGGTGGGCTTTTTAGTTTAGATGGGAAAGATTCGGTTTTGTGTAATTACAAATTTTCTTTAAATGAAGATCCTGAGTTTTTAGGAAAAAAATTCGCTTTTGAATTATTAAAAAAAGGAGGAGATAGAATAATAAGTAAAATTAAAAACAAGATTTAATGATTGTATTGTCAACAAAAAAATTAAATAAACAATTCAAATTTGCTTTTGATCAAAATGGAATTGATCTTGTTGAAACACCAATGATTAAGACAGAAATAATTCATTTTATATGGCCGGAAATTAAATTCGGAATAATCATCACGAGTTCAAAAGCATTGAAAGCATTATTAAATCATAGTCAACACGAAAGCCTAAAAGAATTACCCTTTTTTTGTGTAGGAACTAATACTAAAAACAGATTAACCAAATTGGGGTTAAAAGTATTAGAATGTGAAAACTCTGCGGAACATCTTGCTAATAAAATTCTTGAAAAATATTCTGATAAAATATTCAACTATTTTTGTGGAAAACAAAGACTCGATTCAATTGAGAAAATCCTTAAAAAATCTAATGTTCTCATTTCTGAGGTATACGAAACGAAAGAAGTTCCAAAAAAAGTCAGTGACAAATTTGATGGAGTTATTTTTTTTAGTCCTTCTGCAGTAAAAAGCTATGCCTCGACTAATTCCTTTAATTCACAAAAGTTTTTTTCTTGGGGTAATACAACTGGTAATGAAATTGCAAAACATACTAATAATTATTTTATTTCAAAAAATCCTGAAATAAATTCACTAATTCTAATAATTAAAAAACATTTAAAAAAAACAGATGATTAAAAATGATCTTTTTATTCGTGCACTCAAAGGTGAAGTTGTTTCAAGACCACCTGTTTGGATGATGAGGCAAGCTGGGAGATATCTCCCAGACTTTATGAAATTAAAAAATAAGTATGACTTTTTTACAAGATGCCAAACTCCTGAACTGGCTACTGAGATTACATTAATGCCAATAAATCAATTAGGTCCTGATGCGGCTATTTTGTTCAGTGATATCCTAGTAGTTCTTCAAGCAATGAACATTAAAGTTGAAATGAAAGACGGAGTTGGTCCGTGGATTCAAAATCCAATCAAAACTAAAAAAGACTTATCGAATATTTTTGTTCCAAACATTCATGAAAAACTAGGGTATGTTTTAGATGCTATTAAAATGACACAAATAGAATTGAATAACAGCATACCTTTAATTGGCTTTGCTGGATCACCTTGGACGCTTCTTTGCTATGCTATTCAGGGTCAAGGATCAAAAACATTTGATAAAGCAAAAGCATTTTGTTTTGAACAGCCTGAGTTAGCTCACGAATTTCTTCAAAAGATAACTGATACAACAATTTTATATCTTAAAGAAAAAGTAGCGGCAGGAGTAGATACAGTTCAATTATTTGATTCATGGGGAGGTCTTTTATCTCCAGAAGATTATGATCAGTTTTCGTGGTATTATCTTCAACAAATTGTAACAGAATTAAAAAAAATTACTCCAGTAATTGTTTTTGGAAAAGGATGCTGGTTTGCTTTAAATAAAATGAGTAAGTCTGGAGCTTCTGCACTTGGAATTGACTGGACTTGTTCTGCGCAAAATGCACGATACTTAAGCGGAGGCAACATAACTCTTCAAGGAAATTTTGATCCATCACGGTTACTTTCCCCTATTCCAGAAATTAAAAAACAAGTAAATCAGATGATAAATGAATTTGGCAAAGATAGATACATTGTTAACCTTGGTCATGGAATTTTGCCAAACATCCCGGTAAGTCATGCAAAAGCTTTTATTGATTCTGTAAAGCAATATGAAAGTATTTAATGAAAAAGAAATTTCTAGATTATATATACAAGCTTCAAGAAAAAATCACCTCTTCTCTTGAACAATTGGACGGTGAATCCAATTTTAAAGAGGATATCTGGAAAAGACCTGAAGGAGGTGGAGGTAAATCGAAAGTTCTGGAAAATGGTAGAGTTTTTGAAAAAGCCGGAGTTAATGTATCAGCAGTTAATGGTGTTTTACCTGAGAGTCTTGAAAATTACTTTGGAGTGACAGATTCAAGATTTTTTGCTTGTGGTCTGAGCCTAGTTATTCATCCTAAAAACCCAATGGTTCCAACTGTTCATGCAAATTACAGGTACTTTGAGCTTTATACTCCAGATGGAGAGCTAAAAGACCAATGGTTTGGAGGAGGGCAGGACCTTACTCCTTTTTACTTAATTGAGGAAGATGCGGTACATTTTCACAAAATATGTAAATTAGTTTGCGATAAACACTCCTCTTCCTTTTATAATATATACAAAGAAAAATGTGATTCATATTTTTGGAATCATCATAGAAATGAATCGCGTGGAATAGGAGGATTATTCTTTGATTATCTAAAGACAGAAAGAAATTACAAAATTAAAGACTGGTTTTCATTCGTTACTGATGTTGGTGATAGTTTCTTAGACGCATATTTACCCATTGTCAATAATAGAAAAAATTATAATTACAGTTCAGATCAAAAAAAATGGCAAGAGATAAGAAGGGGGCGCTATGTCGAATTCAACTTGGTTCATGATAAAGGAACTCTGTTTGGTCTCAAAACAAATGGAAGAATTGAAAGTATTTTAATGAGTTTACCTCCTAAAGTTCAATGGGTCTATGATCATGTTCCTGAAAAAGGATCAGAAGAAGACAAATTAATCCATGTATTACAAAATCCACGAAGCTGGACAACATGATGTATTTTTGTACCTTTAAAAAACACAAAGTATTCATATGAACACTGGGACTATTTTAATCCTTCTTCCACTTTTAATCATTTTTTCTTATTTATTTGATTTAATAGCAAAGAAAACTAAATTTCCATCTGTGATTTTACTAATGGTCACAGGAATTATTGCTCGTACAGTTGCCGATAATTATGGGTTTGATAATGCAGTCTTATTAAATTATTTGATACCAGTATTAGGTACTATTGGTTTAATACTAATCGTTATGGAAGGTGCCTTGGAGTTAGAAATTAGAAAAGAAAAGTTGGCCCTTATTTTTTCTGGATTTCTTGCAGCTTCTATTATTTTGACAATAAACATAATCTTACTCAAAAGTTTCTTTATAAATATTCTTGAAATTCCTAAAAACCCTGCAATTTTGTATGCAATTCCTTTATCTATAATAAGTAGTGCAGTAGTAATTCCGTCAGCAAGCGGTCTTTTGACCAAAGACAAAGAATTTATTGTTTATGAATCAACCTTTTCAGACATCTTAGGAATTGTCTTTTTTAATTATTGTTTATATCAAATTGAGTCAAATGAACCACTAATCAGTTCAAAACCCATAATTCAACTAGGTTTTCAAATTGTAGGTATTATTTGTCTTTCTCTAATAATAACTTACTTTCTAGCAAAACTTATTCAGAAGATTGATCATAATGTAAAATTTTTTCTAATTCTTGCTCTATTAGTTTTAGTTTATGCTATTGGTAAGTATTTTCATTTCCCATCTCTTTTAACAATCTTCATTTTTGGAATATTTTTAGGAAATGGAGGGTATTTATTACCCAGCTTTATGACAAGCTCAATAGATGTTGAAGAAACAAAAAGTAGTTTACGTGAGTTTCATGTTTTAACGTCAGAATCTACGTTTTTAGTGCGTACTTTTTTCTTTTTATTTTTTGGATTTTCAATAACTATAGAAAGTTTCATCTCTTCACAACCTTATTTTTACGCATTGGCCATTTTAGCTATTATGTTTAGTGTTAGATATTTGTATTTTTCATTAACTACATTTAATTTTAATAATCCTATAACATATATGTCCCCTAGAGGGCTAATCAGCATCCTATTGTTTTTTCAATTGGATGCACTAACAGATATTAATCTAAAAACTATTGTAATTGATGAAAGAGTTTTACTGCTAGTTATATTACTTTCAATGCTTCTAATGTTGTTTGGAACCCTTAAAAAAGTAGATACAAAAGAAGACATTACTCTTGAAGTTGAAGCCCCTTTAAAGGATGAATTTGAAACTGATTAAATAATCAACTATAAAATAAAAAACATGTATCCATTAAATCGAAACCGAAGATTAAGAAGTTGCGCCTCGATAAGAAATCTTGTGAAAGAAACTCAACTTTCTGTTAATGATTTTATAGTACCTCTTTTTGTTGTTGAAGGAAAAAATATTAAAAAAGAGATTGTTTCAATGCCAGACTATTTCCAATGGAGTTTAGATTTACTTGATAAAGAAATTAAAGAACTTTGGAGATCCGGATTAAAAGCTGTTTTAGTTTTTGCAAAGATTGATGAAAGTTTAAAAGATAATAAGGGGACTGAGGCTTTAAATAATGACGGACTTATGCAAAGAGCAATCAAAACAATAAAAAATAGTGTTCCAGAAATGCTAGTTATGACAGATGTAGCTCTTGACCCATATTCTTCTTACGGACACGATGGTATTGTACAAAACTCAAATGTTTTAAACGACCCCACTAATAATATTCTTTCTGAAATGGCAGTTTCTCACGCTACTGCTGGAGCAAATTTTGTTGCCCCAAGTGATATGATGGATGGAAGAGTTTTAAAAATCCGACAAAGACTTGAAAATGAAGGTTTTTTTGAAGTGGGTATTATGAGCTACAGTGTTAAATATGCTTCTTCATTTTATGGTCCGTTTAGAAATGCATTAGATTCAGCTCCTAGTTTTGGAGACAAAAAAACCTATCAAATGGATTTTAGCAACAAAAAAGAAGCCCTTAACGAGGCTATTAAAGATGTTGAGGAGGGAGCAGATATAATAATGGTTAAGCCTGGAATAGCATATTTAGATATTATTAGTTTATTATATCAAAAAATTAATTCTCCTATTGCAGTATATCAAGTGAGTGGAGAATATTCAATGTTAAAAACTGCTGCCGAAAAAGGTTTTTTAGATTTTAATCAAGTAATGATGGAGCAATTATTTGCCTTTAAGCGAGCAGGTGCATCTATGATAGTAACTTATCATGCAAAGGATGCTGTTAAACTTTTAAATCAAAACTTTTGAAAAAAATACTAAAAACATTCTTTTTTGTATGCTTAATAACATTTGGTGGTCTTTATATATCAAATTACAGCTGGTTCCTCGAGGGTATTGCTAAAATATACTTTACCGGCCATACAACAAGTTATTTGTCGGATTACAAAGTCTTTGATAATAATGAAATTCCAGCATCTGAAAGTCCTCAGCCATGGCCAATACATAAAAAATACAATACTGTCAGTTCTTCTGAGGGTTTTGAATCATTGAATCGAAAAAACAAAACAGTTGCTTATCTAATAATTAAAAATGATAGTTTATTCTATGAAAAATATTATGATAATTATAAAATTGATTCAAAAAGTAATTCCTTTTCTATGTCCAAAAGTATTGTATCCATGCTTCTTGGTAAAGCTGTGATGGATGGGTACATTAAAGACCTAGATCAACCTGTTTATGATTTTTTACCTTCACTGAAAGGCCAATATTCTAAGGAGGTAACGTTAAGAGACCTAGTCAGCATGTCTTCTGGATTAGATTGGGAGGAAGAATATTATTCACCCTTTGCAATTACAGCCTCTGCATATTTTATAGATGATCTTTCTTCTCTAATTTTAAATCAAGGAATTGTTAACCAACCTGGAGAAAGTTTTAAATATTTAAGTGGTTCAACTCAGCTTCTTGGAATGGTAATAATTAAAGCTACTAATCAAAGTCTTAGTGATTATTTATATAAAAGTTTCTGGAATCCAATGGGTGCGGAAAATTCAGCTATTTGGCAAATTGACAGTAAATTAAATGGGACTGAAAAAGCATTCTGTTGCATTGCTTCAAACGCAAGAGACTTTGCTAGGTTTGGAAAACTATACAAAAACTTTGGACGTTGGAATAATGAAGTTCTGATTGATTCTTCTTATGTCTCTATGTCTATTTCACCTAGGTTTAAAAATAGTAAACAATACGGGTATTCTTGGTGGCTTGATAGCTATGAAGATCACAAGGTATTTTTAATGAGAGGACATTTGGGACAATACGTTATTGTTTTTCCTGACAAAAACTTAATTGTTGTTAGACTAGGCCATCTAAAAGGAGAGGACTCAATAGATCATAAAACAGGAGATGTTCATCTTTATTTAAATGAAGCTATTAAAATGACAGAAAATATTAAATAACAGATTTTTAAACAGCTGGGTTTGGTATTTTACTGTGAATGTTATCTATTTCAGATAATATTTCCTCTGAAAGTTTTATTTTATAACTCCCAATATTTTCTTTTAACTGAGTTAATGAAGTTGCTCCTATAATATTACTGACAACAAAGCTTCTTTCACTTACAAAAGAAAGTGCTAATTCAGTTAATGTAAGTCCATTTTCTTTAGCAAGCTCAAAATACATTTTTGTCGCTTTTGCACACTCAATACTTGTATACCTTTTATAATTTGGCATAACTTCTAATCTAGAACCTTTTGGTATAATTCCATCTATATACTTTCCTGTTAACACACCAAAACCTAAGGGTGAATAAGCTAAAAGACCTATGTTTTCTCGATGACAAATCTCAGAGTGGCCAGTTTCGAACTCTCTGCATAAAAGAGAGTATGCATTTTGAATTGAAACCATTCTGGGACGGTCTGCATTCGATGCACTTAAAAACTTCATCATGCCCCACGGGTTTTCATTTGACATTCCTATATGCCTAATTTTTCCAGATTTGACATGACCTTGCAATGTCTCTAAAACATTTTCAAAATTTTCAGTCCATGGATCATCTGGAGTAAAGGTAAACCCTCTTTTTCCAAACTTATTTGTTTTTCTCTCAGGCCAATGAAGCTGATACAAATCGATATAATCTGTTTTTAAACGCCTGAGGCTATTATGAAGAGCTTGATCAATATTTGATTTATTGTAACTCATATTTTTTCTAATATGAGAGCTAAAAGATTCAGGTCCAGCTATCTTTGAAGCTAAAATAATTTGGTCTCGTTTTTTATTTTTACTAATCCAGTTCCCAATAATCTCTTCTGTTGATCCGTAAGTTTTTGATTCAGCTGGAACTGGATATAACTCTGCTGTATCCCAAAAATTAACTCCCTGGTCAAAGGCATAATCCATTTGAGCGTGACCATCTGACTCGGTGTTTTGTTTACCCCAAGTCATGGTTCCTAGACATATTTTACTTACTCTCAAATTCGTGTTTGGTATCTTTTTATAATCCATTTTAATTTAAATTCTTCAATAACTCGCTTACAGTGTCAAGTTGTGGGCTTAAAATAACCTCAATCCTTCTATTGGCAGATTTACCTTTTTCATTACTGTTAGGTCCAACCGGAAGAAACTCACCTCTTCCTGCAGCTGTAATGTTTTGGGGTAAAATCTGTTTATTCTTTAATAATAATTGGACAATTGATATTGCTCGTTTTGTTGAAAGATCCCAATTATTTTTAATTGGTCCATTACCCGAATAGGGAACATCATCTGTGTGACCCTCAATCAATACATTTATTTCAGGATTTTTAGCTAACACACTAGACAATTGTGTAATGGCCTCTGTTCCCTCTTTACCCAGGGTCCAGCTTCCTGATTTAAATAAAAGTTTATTTTTCATTGAAACATAAACTTTACCATTTTTTTGCTCAACAGTTAGTCCTCTTCCTTCAAAATTCAAGAGAGCATCTAATAGGTTTTTTTTAAGGAGACTAAGTTTTTTTTCTTTTTCCAAAACACGCCTTTCTAACTCTCCTACCCTTGCAAGTCCTTTATTTAGCTCATATTGTACGACTGTTAAACTATCTAGTAGTGAGTTATTTTCAATGATTCTAGACTTAATATCAGAATCGCTTTTAGAAGCTAAAAACTCGTAATCATTTTGTAATTTAAATAATTCTGTTTTTTTAGAATTTAGGCTATCATTTGTTAATTTCAGCGTGTTAATTTTCAACTCTAATGCTCCAGACAGAGAATCAATCTTGATTTTAAGTGATTTATTTTCTTTTTGTGATAGTCTATAATTCAATTTTTGACTTGCGTATAGGTCTTCTATATCATTAAACGTCTTTAATGATACACAACCATTAATTAAAAAAGAAAAAAGTAATATTGGTAAAAGTGTTTTCATACTATAAAATTAAAATTTTAAAATTAATCCAACCGGGCAATGATCAGAGTGGTAAGCTTCAGGAACTATAAAAGAGCTCTCAATGTTAGGTAATAGTTCTTGACTAACTAAATTATAATCAATTCTCCAACCTTTATTATTTTCTCTAGAGTTTGCCCTATAACTCCACCAACTATAATTATTAGACTCTTTATTGAGAAGCCTATATGAGTCTATGAAGCCGTTTTTTAAAAAATTATCAAGCCATAAACGTTCTTCAGGCAAAAAACCAGAAATGTTTTTATTCCTTACAGGATCATGAATATCTATAGGCTTGTGACATATATTAAAATCACCAGATATAACAATTTTAGGAAAATCTTTTTTTAATTCATCTATATATTTTTGAAACTCTTTCATGAAACTAAATTTAAAACCAAGTCTCTTAATATTAGTTCCAGACGGAAGGTATAGGCTCATTACTGAACATTTATCAAAATCAACACGAAGAGTTCTTCCTTCGTTGTCCATTGCAGGTATACCAGTTCCGTAAGTTATTTTTTTTGGCATTTTTTTTGACAAAACTCCAACTCCACTATATCCTTTCTTTTGGGCTGAAAACCAGAAATTGTGATATCCTAATTCTTGAAAAATCTTTGTGTCTATTTGATTCTTTTGCGCTTTTATTTCTTGTATGCATACTACGTCTGCGTTAGATTTCTCAAGCCATTTTGGAAAATCTTTTTTTATTGCTGCACGAATACCATTAACATTGTATGATATAATTTTCATTGATTAAAGTAAAGGTTTCAATAATTGAATTTATTCATTATGTAGAAATTATTTTAATTTTTCTCAAGCCAGTTTTTAATATTTAGCTTGTCTTCTAAGAAAATAGCAATCTCATTTAATGAGATTCTTTCTTGAATCATGGTATCTCTATCTCTAATAGTTACTCTTTTATCTTCTAGAGATTGGTGATCAACAGTAATGCAATATGGTGTTCCAAGCGCATCTTGTCTTCGATATCTTCTTCCAACTGCATCTTTTTCGTCATAAGAAACATTGTATTTCCATTTTAATTCATCAAATATTTTTCTGGACATTTCGGGTAAACCATCTTTTTTAAGTAGTGGTAATATAGCGACTTTAGAAGGTGCTAAAATTGCTGGAAGTTTCAAGACTGTTCTTGTACTTCCCCCCTCTAAAACTTCTTCTCTTAAAGCCCATGAAAAAATCGCTAAAAACATACGGTCTAAACCAATTGATGTTTCTATAACGTATGGAGTGTGGTTTTCATTTTTTTTTGTATCAAAAAATTTAAGTTTTTTACCAGAAAACTCTTCATGTTTTGAAAGGTCAAAATCAGTTCGAGAATGAATTCCTTCTAACTCCTTAAATCCAAATGGAAATTTAAATTCAATATCAGAAGCAGCATCGGCATAATGTGCGAGTTTATCATGATCATGAAAACGATAATTTTCAGGGCCCATACCAAGAGAAAGATGCCAGTTAAGTCGAGCTTGCTTCCATTTTTCATACCACTTTTTTTGTTCTCCAGGAAAAACAAAAAATTGCATTTCCATCTGCTCAAATTCTCTCATTCTAAAAATAAATTGTCTAGCAACTATTTCATTTCTGAATGCTTTTCCAGTCTGGGCAATTCCAAATGGGATTTTCATTCTTCCAGTTTTTTGAACATTTAAAAAATTTACAAAAATACCCTGGGCAGTTTCAGGTCTTAAATATAAATCCATTGAAGAATCAGAGGATGCTCCAAGCTTTGTTCCAAACATTAAGTTAAATTGTTTGACTTCTGTCCAGTTTTTTGAACCCGATTCAGGACAAGCTATTTCCAATTCCTCAATCAAACTTTTAACATCTAAAAGATCTTCACTTTCAAGAGATTTATTTAGTCGACTGATTATTAAAGAAGCTTTTTTTTTGTATTCAATTACTCTTGAATTAGTTTCGATAAATTGATCTTTATTGAAATCTTCTCCAAAACGTTTAAAGGCCTTATTAACTTCTTTTTCAATTTTTAGTTCGATTTTAGAAACATAATCTTCGACTAAAACATCAGCACGATAACGTTTTTTTGAGTCTTTGTTATCAATTAGCGGATCATTAAAAGCATCAACATGTCCAGAAGCTTTCCAAATTTTAGGATGCATAAAAATAGCAGAGTCTAACCCTACAATATTTTCATTGAGTTGAACCATCGATTTCCACCAATATTCACGAATATTATTTTTTAATATAACACCATTTTGACCATAATCATAAATAGCATTTAAACCGTCATAAATTTCACTTGAAGGAAAAACAAAACCATATTCTTTTGCATGTGATATAGTTTTTTTAAAATGATCTGAGTTTTTCATAAATTAAAAGTTTTTTTATTAAACTCTTTGCAATTAGCTAAAAACCAAATTAATAAGCTGCTTGTCATCCCGAGAATTAACCAAAGACCTAAATTATCCATAATTTGACCTATGATAATGCTTAATGCTTGGCATAATCCAACTATTATGGAAATAAAAATATGTTTTTTATTTATCATGATTAATACAAAAATAGACCTTTTTAAGATCTTTACTAGAATGTGAAAACTAATTATAACTTAATAATTAATTGTTTATATTTTTGAAAAGATAGAAGGAGCAATATTTTAAGGCTAGCAAACATTATTATGTTATTTTTGTGAATCAAATAAGTTATATGTTTCGTGGCCGACTTTTAATTTTTTTATTTTTAATTCCTATTATTTTAAGCTGCGCCAAAAGAGGGAGTCCAACTGGAGGCTATAAAGACACTATACCTCCTGTCATGATAAATGCTTCTCCAAAGAATGAAACTACTTTTTTTAAGAGTAAAAAAATAACTCTAACATTCGATGAGTATTTAAAACTCAAAAATATAAATGAACAATTGATTGTTTCTCCCCCAATAGAAAGGAATCAATATAGTATTGAACCTGAGTCATCGATATCTAAAAAAATAAAAATTGAGTTTTCAGATAGTTTGAATTTAGCTGAAAACACAACTTATACATTTAATTTTGGTAGTAGTATTGAAGATAATAATGAGGAAAATATACTATCATTTTTCTCTTACACCCTTTCAACAGGAGCAGTTATTGATTCGCTTTTTTTAAAAGGAAAAGTAGCTGATGCATTTGAAGATACTAGTGAGGATTTTGTCTCATTGTACTTATATCCGATTGATAGCACCTATAAAGATTCAACTGTATATCTTGAAAAACCATTGTATGCTGCAAGCACATTAGATACCACATTATACCGTTTTCAAAATTTAAGAGAAGACAACTATAGATTAATAGCATTAAAAGATTATGGGAAAAACTATTTGTATGATGAAGGCATCGATAAGATTGGTTTTATTGATCAAAATGTTTTATTACCAGGTGACACAGTTTATAATTTTAAAATTTTTAAAGAACAAAAACCGTTTTTTTGGGATCGTCCTAAATATATTAACGACCACCACATAGTTTTTGGGTATTACGGCGTTCCTATGGATAATCCAGTGGAGTTAATCACCCCTGTTCCTGAGGGTTTTGAAACGTTCATCACTAAAGAAAGGGATAAGGATAGTTTAAACTTTTGGTTTCCTGAAATAGAAGCCGATTCTCTTCAATTTGCTCTCAAAACAAAAGATAGTACATATACCTTAAGTGTTAAGTTCTACAAGCCTGAATTAGACTCTCTTGTTGTTTCGTCAGATCAAAAAAATGGAATCGATTTAAACGATACTCTCAAATTTAAAAGCTCTCTCCCGATTACAGAAATGAATAAAAAGTATATATCGGTTATTAATAAGGACTCTATCTCTCTCGCATTTAACTTGATTTTAGATAAAAACAAAGATTTAATTCAGGTATATTTTGATCTTGAGCCAAACGATAAATACTCTGTTTCAATTCTTCCAAACGCATTTAAAGATTTATGGGGAGGAACCAACGATACGATTAATTTGTCCCTTCCAACAAAATCGTTTGACTCTTACGGCAAAATTAATTTAAGACTTAATTGGGAAATTAAAGAACAGGATTTTTTCTTAGAACTTTTAGATCTTAAAAATAATGTTATTAGAAGAAAATCAAAAGAAAATGATTTAATCAAATATACTTTTGAATTATTAAATCCTTCAAATTATAAAGCTAGAATTATTTTGGATGATAATAATAATGGAAAATGGGATACTGGGAACTATTTAAAAAAAATCCAACCAGAAAGAGTTATTTATTTTCCAGACACAATCGAATTAAGGGCTAACTGGGAAATGAATGAAGTGTTTATTTTAAAATAAAAGTGTCTTTATCTTCTAGAAAAGGTAAAGCAGATCTTGTCTTTTTCAAATGATTTTTATAAATTTTTAAAGGATAAATACCTGTTTTATTTTTTAAGTCTACTAGTTTTTTTCCTTGAGAGTCTATTAGCAGCGAGCGACCTGGATAATCATTTTTATTAGGATCTAAACCTATGCGATTAACTCCAATACAATAAGAAACATTTTCTATAGCTCTAGCAGTTATTAAACTTTTCCATGCCTTGATTCTAGGAGATGGCCAATTAGCTACGTAGATTAATAAATCGTAATTATCTGTGTTTCTTGACCAAATTGGGAAACGAAGATCGTAGCATATTCTTAAAAGTATTTTCCAGCCATCATAAATAATTAGACCATTATTAGATCCGGAACAATAAGCATTCCCTTCTCCTGCCATGTTAAAAGTATGTCGCTTATCATAGTGACTTACCAATCCATTTGGTTTTACAAATATAAATCTATTATAAAAGCATTTACCTACTTTAACAACTAAACTACCACATATTGCAGCACTTTTTATTTTTGAAAGTTTCTTTAACCAACTTAAAGTTTCCCCATTCATTGACTCAGCAACTTTTTCTGGCTCCATCGTAAAACCGGAGGTAAACATTTCAGGGAGAATGAATATATCTATTTTAGATTTTTGATTGATTATTATTTCATCAATGTACTTTCTGTTTTTATTTGGATTTTCCCAAGCTAAATCGATTTGAACTAAACCAATATTTAATTTTTCTTTCATAACTTAGAGTTGTAGCATAAATTATTAATCTAACATATGAGAAATTTAACTTTTTTATTTTTAATATCAATTTCATTTTATGTAAATGCCCAAAATTTTTATTATCCAGCTAAGAATGCTGAGTGGAAAGAACTTAGTCCAGATTTTTTTGGAATTAATAATTTAAAATTAGATAATGTTATCAGTTTTGCATTATCCAATGAATATTCTGGTAATTCTGATTTAAGAATTGCGATTTTAAAGGGGTTTGCAAGAGAACCCTTTCATAAAATTTTAGGCCCTACAAAAAAAAGAGGAGGGCCTGCTGGGATCATATTAAAAAATGGATACATAATTGGTAAATGGGGAGATTTAGATAGAGTAGATATGACTTTTAGTGTTACAAAAAGCTATCTTTCTTCCCTAGCAGGTATAGCATATGACAAAGGCCTTATACCAAGTTTAGATCAAAAGTTAAGTGAAGTAATTTGGGATAATACATTTAAGGGAAGTCATAATCAAAATATTACATGGTCCCATTTATTGAATCAGTCTTCAGATTGGTCAGGAGAATTATGGGGTATTTATGATTGGGGAGACAGACCAATTACTAAATCTATTGATAGTATGCGAAACCGTAAGCTCAATAAACCGGGTTCTCACTATAAGTATAATGATGTGAGGGTAAATGTTTTGGCCTACTCACTATTAAATGTTTTTAGAGAACCTCTACCTAAAGTTCTTAAAAACAACATAATGAATGAAATTGGAGCATCAACTACCTGGAGGTGGTACGGGTATGATAACTCGTGGGTAAATATTGATGGACAATGGGTTCAGTCAGTATCGGGAGGAGGTCATTCTGGAGGAGGAATTTTCATTAACACTCTTGATCATGCTCGTTTTGGTTTGTTGTTTTTATCAAATGGCAATTGGAATGGTAAACAAATATTAAGCAAAGAGTTTATTAAAAAAGCAATTTCACCATCGGAGACAAATCCAAATTATGGCTATATGTGGTGGTTAAATAATCCTGATGGAAAACGTTTTTTTAATAAAATACCTTCGAATGTTTTCTACGCTTCTGGATTTGGAGGGAATTATATAATTATAGTTCCTGATGAAAATTTAGTTGTTGTTACGAGATGGCTAGAGCCTAAAAAGCTTCAAGGCTTTATGAATAAACTCTTTGAGGCAATAAAAAAATAAAACCTAACTCTTTAAAAGAGTTGATAAATATTCCCTATTCATTCTAGCAATATTTTCTAAGGAAATTCCTTTAGGACATTCTACCTCACATGCACCTGTATTTGTGCAGTTTCCAAAGCCCTCCTCGTCCATTTGTTTTACCATATTTCTTACTCTGTCGGTTGCTTCAACTTTCCCTTGAGGTAATAATGAATATTGTGAAACCTTGGCTGAAACAAAAAGCATAGCAGATGCATTTTTACAACTAGCTACACAGGCTCCGCAACCTATACAAGTAGCGGCATCAAAAGCACGGTCTGCATCGTATTTTTCAATAGGTATTGAATTAGCATCCTGAGTATTTCCAGAGGTATTAACGCTTACAAAACCACCTGCCTGTTGAACTCGGTCAAAAGCTGACCTATCAACAACTAAGTCCTTGATAACAGGAAAAGCATTTGCTCTAAATGGTTCAATAGTTATTGTTTCACCATCTTTAAACTTTCTCATATGTAATTGACATGTTGTCACCAATCTATCCGGACCATGAGCTTCTCCATTTATAAACATTGAGCACATTCCACATATTCCTTCTCTGCAATCATGATCAAAAGCTACAGGTTGTTCCCCTTTATTTATAAGTTGATCATTTAAAAAATCCATCATCTCAAGAAAAGACATATCGGGTGATACGTCAGAAATCGGGTACTCTACCATTTTTCCCTTTGATTGAGAATTAGATTGACGCCATATTTTTAATTTTAAATTCATGTTTTATTTATATGATCGTGTTTTAACTTCTATCTCTTCATAATAAAGCATCTCTTTTCTTAACAAAGCCTCTGATGGCTCTCCTTTGTATTCCCATGCAGAAACAAAATTAAAAAAATCATCATCTCTTAGTGCCTCTCCCTCAGACGACTGAGATTCTTCTCTAAAATGCCCTCCACATGACTCAGTTCTCTCTAAAGCGTCTTTAGCAAACAATTCTCCAAGTTCTAAAAAATCGGCAACTCTTCCAGCTTTTGCTAATTCTTCATTGAACTCATTTAATCCTCCTGGAACTTTTACATTTTCATAAAAATCTTCTCTCAATGCCTTAATTTCACTCATTGCCTCTTTTAGCTCTTTTTCGTTTCTGGACATTCCACATTTATTCCACATTATCTTACCCAGTTTTCTATGATAGTAGTCGACAGAATTTTTTCCTTTATTATGAATAAATTTTGCTAATTGGACCCTTACTTCTTCTTCAGCTTTATTAAACTCTGGGGTATCGGTTGATATTTTTCCGGTACGGATTTCTTTGGAAAGATAATCTCCAATAGTATAAGGTAAAACAAAATATCCATCAGCCAAACCTTGCATCAAGGCTGAGGCTCCAAGCCTATTTGCTCCGTGATCTGAAAAGTTTGCCTCACCAATGGCATAGCATCCCGGAATTGAGGTCATTAAGTTGTAGTCTACCCAAACACCTCCCATTGTATAATGAACAGCTGGATAGATCATCATGGGAGTTTCATAAGGATCTTGATCAACAATTTTCTCATACATCTGGAACAAGTTTCCATATTTAGACTTTACAATTTTCTGACCTAATTTTCTTATTAACGATTTATCTTCTTCATCTAAGCCTTTTACATGCGCCTCTTCTTTTCCATATCTTTCTATTGCTGACGAAAAGTCTAAGTATACCGCCTCTCCAGTTTTATTTACGCCATAGCCTTCATCACACCTTTCTTTTGCTGCTCTAGAAGCAACATCTCTGGGGACAAGATTTCCAAATGCAGGATAACGTCTTTCCAAATAATAATCTCGATTTTCTTCACTTATTTCAGTTGGGCTCAAACTTCCTTCTCTTATAGCTTTAACATCTTCAATGTTTTTGGGAACCCATATTCTGCCATCATTTCGAAGAGATTCAGACATTAAAGTAAGTTTAGATTGGTGGTCGCCAGAAACAGGGATGCATGTTGGGTGTATTTGAGTAAAACAAGGATTAGCGAAGTGGGCTCCTTTTTTGTGTATTTTCCAGGCTGCAGTTACATTCGACCCCATAGCATTTGTAGATAAGAAAAAAACATTTCCATAGCCACCTGAAGCAATAACAACAGCATGTGCAGCATGTCTTTCTAGTTTTCCACTTACAAGGTTTCGTGTGATAACTCCCCTTGCTTTTCCATCAACAAGAACTAAGTCCATCATTTCATGACGGTTATACATTTTAATCTTTCCTCTTCCTATTTGACGATTCATCGCAGAATAGGCTCCTAAAAGTAATTGTTGTCCAGTCTGACCCTTGGCATAAAAAGTTCTTGATACCAATACGCCTCCAAATGATCTATTATCGAGTAATCCGCCATAGTCTCTAGCAAATGGGACGCCTTGTGCAACACATTGATCAATTATATTAGCAGAAACCTCAGCTAAACGGTAAACGTTCCCTTCTCTAGACCGATAGTCTCCTCCTTTAATCGTATCATAAAAAAGTCGATATGTTGAATCACCATCACCTTGATAGTTTTTTGCTGCGTTAATTCCTCCTTGAGCAGCTATCGAATGGGCTCTTCTTGGGGAGTCTTGGAAACAAAATGTTTTAACATTATATCCAAGCTCTGCAAGAGTTGCAGATGCAGATGCTCCTGCTAAACCTGTTCCAACAACTATTATATCTATTGATCTTTTATTTGCAGGACTTACAAGATCTATATTACTCTTATGATTAGTCCATTTTTCAGAAAGAGAACCTTTGGGTGTTTTTGAATCTATTTGTGCCATAGCTTAACCGTTTAAATGATGAAATATTGCGATAAAAACAAACCCTAATGGTATAATAAAAGAAAAAGCTACTGTAAACTTTTTTAAAACTACCGTAAACTTATTGTTGAATCCAACTGATTGGAAAGAAGAACTAAATCCGTGAAATAGATGAAGTGCTAAAAAAACAAAAGAGATTGAATAAATACCTACTCTTAAAGGACTATGAAATTTATGTACCAATTCTTCGTAATATCGATTTGGATCATCGGGAAGAACTTCTATGTATTTGTAATTCAATTCTGGCAACCAGAAGTCATAAAAGTGTAATCCTAAAAATGAAAGAATCACAAGACCCGAAATAATCATATTTCTTGACATCCAGGTTGCGTTTTCAGAACCTTTGAATGAAACATAACTATTTTTTCTCGCACTTCTATTTTTTATTTCTAAAATAAATCCCATTACAAAGTGAAATACAACACCGAAAATCAATATAGGTTGCAGAACAAACTGAACAAGAGGATTTGTTCCCATAAAATGTGAAATATAGTTAAACACCTCTTCACTAAAAACAGAAGTAAGATTTATAGTAAAGTGCTGCCCTAGAAAAACAACTAAAAACAAACCTGAAAGTGCCATAGCTACTTTTCTTGCTATCGATGATAAAGTCATACAGAAAATTACGTTAAACTCTTAATACAAAATTAAGTCACAATCACTAGACGACCAACCTTGTTTTGTTATTTTTAAAGAATCTTTATAATACCAAATAATGCAATTTAATTATATCAATTTATATTAAAATCTATGCTGTGGAGTTTCCCCTGTTTTTTTAAGTTAAAACTGTACTTACCTGGCAATAAATAATGCTTTTCATCGTCTCCTTTATGAAAGTTATTGTTTTTCAATTCTTTATTAATCGACAAATCATAATTGAATTCATTATAACCAGTATTTAAGATTATTTCTTTTTCATGTAATAGTATTCCGTTTTCTGAACGTATTGAAACTAAAAACTTACCGTCAGAACTTGACCAAATTGAAAACTTAAAAGATGGCTTATATATTTCTGACCATATAGCTCTTCTAGAGCCCCACCTTTTTAAAAAACGTATGGGCTCAACATCAAATAAATGTATCGACTTATTTAATATTTCTGGTTTCAATAATTGTATTAAACCTATATTACTTTTAAAAATTGATCTTCCGTGAGTTCCTATTATCAAATCGTTAACATCAGATTGAATTACTAGATCATGAACAGCAGCAGTAGTAAGACCCTTGTGAAATGCCTCCCATTTATTTCCGCCATCTATGGATATGTATACTCCTAAATCGTTCCCTAAATACAAGATATTTGAACTTTTAGGGTCTTCATAAATTACATTTATTGGACTATGAGGTAATCCATTAGATATTGTATTCCATGTTTTCCCATAATCGTTACTGACATATGCGTATGGCTTAAAATCATCTATTCGATATCCGTTAAGAGTTACATAAACACGTTTTTTAAAATGAGAAGATGCCACTACTCTACTAACCCACAAATCTTTAGGAAGATCATTAGAGATAATATCCCATTTTACTCCGCCATTTTTAGTCACTGAAATCTTTCCATCGTCACTACCCGTGAACAAGAGTCCAAATTTAAAAGGGGACTCTGAAATTGCAGTTATTGTTCCATAAGCTACATTTCCTTTTTTTCCTCCATACGTCAAGTCTTCAGAGATTAATCCCCACGAATTTCCCTTATTAAAGGACTGATGGAGTTTATTGCTACCTATATATATAATATCTTGGTTATGACTAGATAAAAGAATCGGAGTTTGCCAATTAAAACGAAAAGGAGGTTCTCCTAACTCATGTTTTGGCTGAATAGAATTCCTGTAAGAGTTATCGCTTTCTGCTAAATTTAATCTAAAGTAATTTCCAAATTGAAAACCTGTATATACAATATTTGAATTTCTCTTATCGATCTGAACTTGCATCCCATCTCCTCCTAAAATCATTTGCCAAGGGTTTTTACCTGTAGCTTGCCATCTTGAATCATCAGATGAATTATTAGCGCCTTTCCATACCCCATTATCTTGGAGTCCCCCATATACATTGTATGGCTTTTCATAATCTACATTAACAGAATAGAACTGGCCAGCATTTACAGAGTTGTTCTTAATCCAATTAACACCATTGTCGTATGTGATATTGACACCTCCGTCATTTCCATTAATTAAATGCCCTGGTTTTTCTGGATTAATCCATAATGCATGATGGTCAGAATGAACATTGTTTTTTCCTATAGAATAAAATGTCTTCCCTGCGTCGTCAGATGATAGAAGTGGAACTCCATAAATGTATATTTTATTTTGATTTTTTGGAGCTACATGAATATGCCCAAAATAATACCCATAACTATTATAAACTCCATCTAGAAATTCTTTGTGTGTTTTTTCCCATGTTAAACCTCCATCATTACTTTTGTAGACTTCAGGACCAATGACCGGGGTATCAAAAAGTTGGGAGTTTGCATCTTCTAAATAAACTGAAAAATCTAAAGGTCTTAGGCTCTCATTTTTAATCATTGCTTTTAAAGTTTCAACTTTGTATTTTTTTGGAAAACCATTATTTTTTAAAAATTTATTTAAATCTTGATTATCCAATGATAAAAAGGCTGATTTACTCATGGTTTTGAAATCATCTTTTGATAATACACTTTCAGAAGCTTGTTTTTCTTCTCTCCTAAACTGACTATCATGAATGGCATAAAGTATATCGTTATTAAAAACCGCCAAGCCAATTCTCCCAACTCCATTTCCAACTGGAAATCCACTATTAGGCAAACTAATTAGTTGCCAATTTTCTCCAAAATCTATACTTTTATAGATTCCAGAATATACCCCGCTCCCTTTAAAGTTCCAAGCTTTTCGATCTTTTTCCCAGGAAGTTGCAAAAATTATTGAAGGATCTTCCGGAGATTGATCCATGTCAATAATTCCAGTTTCATCATTAATGTATAATGTTTTTTTCCAGTCAACACCCCCGTTTATTGTAACATATATACCTCTAGCTTCACTTGAAGAATAAAGTGGGCCAGTAGATCCAACTATTATATGTTCAGGATTGTCTGGATTAATTATTATTTTCCCAATATGATGTGTTTTAGATAATCCATGATGAGTCCATGATTTACCATTGTCTTTAGTTCTCAAAATTCCAATTCCTGCATATGAAGATCTAGAAGAGTTATTTTCTCCAGTACCTACCCACAATGTTTTTGAAGGCCAGTGCATAGAAATCTCCCCAATATTTTGTGTGGGAGCATTATTCATTATTGGTTCAAAGCTAATTCCATTATCTTTTGTGTGCCATATTCCCCCCGAGGCATAAGCTACATAAAACTCTGTAGGTTCCTGTGGATTCACCTCTAAAGCAACAACTCTTCCACTCATTATTGAAGGACCTATCGCCTTAAAAGGTAAGTTTTTGAACCTAGATTTTTTTTGATTTAATAAATGAGATATACTAGATTCGTATATGTCTAATTCGACCGATTTAACTTGAGAAAAGACAAAGCAGCTAAATAACGAGATGAAAAATAATTTTTTTACCATGATTTTAGTTTCTATAATTTGTTAAATTAATAAAAAAATGGTTTGTAACTATTTATTTAAAACCTATTATCTTCGTTGTTAAAGATTTGTAAATGCGTTATACACCTATTTCACCATTAGTTTATCAAAAAAATAGATCTAATTTTTCAGACAGCCTAAATCAGAATGGGCTTGCAATATTTAACTCAAATGATATTTACCCTGTTAGCGCAGACAGTACATTACCTTTTGCTCAACATAGAGATATTTTTTATCTAACTGGAATTGATCAGGAAGAAACAATTTTATTGCTTTTTCCAGATGCTAAAAACCCAATACATAGAGAAATACTTTTTATTAAAGAAACCAATGATCATATTGCCGTTTGGGAGGGGGAGAAATTATCAAAAGAGAAAGCAAAAAGTATTTCTGGTATAGAAACAATACTTTGGATTTCAGATTTTGAAACTATTTTTTTTAAGTTGACTACTCAGTCTGATTTATTTTACTTTAATACTAATGAGCATTATAGAGCTTCTATTGTGACCCAAACCAGAGAAGATAGATTTATAGAATGGGCTAAAAAAAAATACCCTGCCCATAATGTTGCTAAAAGCAATCCAATTTTACAAAAATTAAGATCTATTAAATCTTTTGAAGAGATAGATCAAATTCAAACAGCATGTAATATTACTGAAAAAGGAATACGTAGATTGTTCAGGTTTATTAAGCCAGGAGTTTGGGAGTATGAAATTGAAGCTGAATTGTTACACGAGTTTCTAAGAAATAAATCTAAAGGTTTTGCCTATACACCAATAATTGCTTCAGGTAAAAACGCAAATGTTCTTCATTACATTAAGAACAACAACCAGTGCAAAGATGGAGAGTTAGTACTTTTGGATGTTGCTGCTGAATATGGTAATTACTCAAGTGATTTAACACGAACCTTACCTGTTTCAGGAAAATTTAGTGATCGTCAAAAAGCAATATATCGCGCAGTTCTAAATGTGAAAAAAGAGGCTACTAAATTATTAGTTCCCGGATCCTTTTGGGAAGATTATCATGTTGAAGTTGGAAAGATTATGACTTCAGAATTATTAAAACTGGGCCTACTTGACAAAGCTGATCTTCAAAATGAAAATCCTGAATCACCTGCATATAAAAAATACTTTATGCACGGAACATCTCATCACATGGGTCTTGATACTCACGATTACGGCCTTTTAAGTGATTCTTTTAAGGCAAATATGGTGTTTACGGTTGAACCTGGGATTTATATCCCTGAGGAGGGTTTTGGAATAAGATTAGAGGATGATGTTGTTATTCAAGAAAAAGGAGAACCAAGAAATTTAATGAAAAAAATTCCAATTGAAATTGAAGAAATTGAATTTCTAATGAATACTAATTAATGGCATCCACAATCTGGACCACAATCCTTATCCTTTTTAGATCTATATAATGGGCTGTTAAGTAGACTTTTGAGAACATATCTTAACGAAAAAAAACCGGTAATCAATACTAGAAAAGACTGAAAGTGTTCCATTATGACAATAATTGATACGCAATTAATGCAGCAATATATGCAATTATTGTCATTGACACTAATTGTAATAATGGCCATTTCCACGAGTTAGTTTCTCTACGCACAATAGCCAAAGTACTCATACATTGCATCGCAAAAGCATAAAAAAGAAGTAATGAAATTCCGGTAGGCAAATCAAACATTGGCTTCCCATTTGATTTTGATTCACTTTTCATTTTCTCCTTGATTGTCATTTCATTTTCTTGGCCAACACTATATATAGTAGCTAAAGTCCCAACAAAAACCTCACGAGCTGCAAATGAGGTTATAAGTGCTATCCCTATTTTCCAGTCGTAACCCAAGGGGCTTATAATTGGAGTTATTGATTTTCCCATAATTCCAATATAAGAATGCTCAAGCTTATAAGATCCAATTTCATATTCTAGAGTCTCAGATGACCATTCGACCGCCTTAGGGTCTGTTTTTACTATGTCTTCAGCATTTTTAAATTTGTCTCCAGGTCCAAAAGAAGCAAGACCCCAAAGGATAATTGAAATTGCTAAAATAATTTTTCCTGCTTCAAAAACAAATGCTTTAACTTTTTCTACAACGTTAATCAATACATTTCCCAAAAGAGGAATTTTATAATCTGGAAGCTCAACCACAAAATAGGTTTTATGATCTATTTTAAGAAACTTAGTCAAAATAGTGGAGGAGATTAAAGCAGTTAGAAATCCTAACATATATAAACTCATAAGTGTTATTCCTTGGATATTCATTCCTAACCATCTCTGATCAGGAATAACTAATGCTATAATAATTAAATAAACAGGGAGTCTTGCCGCACAAGTTGTAAATGGTACAACTAATATTGTGATTAATCTTTCTTTCCAATTTTCTATATTTCTTGTTGCCATTACTGCAGGGATAGCACATGCTGTCCCAGAAATTAATGGAATTACACTCTTACCACTTAAACCAAATTTTCGAAGCCCCCTATCCATTAAAAACACGACTCTACTCATATAGCCAGTTTCCTCTAGAACAGATATAAAAAGAAATAAAAAAGAAATTTGAGGAATGAAAATAATAACACCTCCAATTCCAGGAATAATACCCTCAGAAAGAAGATTAGTGAAAAGTCCAGGAGGAAAATTATTTTTAACACTTTCGCTCAGTGAAGCAAAAGTTGAATCAATAAAATCCATTGGATAACTACTCCAATCATATATAGACTGGAATATTATAAGCAATAAAAAAAAGAAAATCACATATCCCCAAAATTTATGAATCAGAACTCTATCTATTCGACTTCTTAAGTCGGTTGCCTTATCAATATTTATTGAGTATGTTAATTTTAAAATATCATTGATTTTTTGATATCTTTTTATTGTTTCCTTTTGTTGAAGTCTTTTAATTTTCTGATCAGGATGTGTTGAAAATCCATCAGAATTTTTAATTTTATTTCTATCTATCCCTCCAAAATTTGTGTCTTGAGTAATCACAAGCCAAAGTTTATATAAGGGCTCTTTTGGAAATATTTTTTGAAGACTTGTGAAATATTGTGAATCAATATTTTTTAAATCAAGACAATTTGATTTTGAAAGACTGCGATAGTTGATTATTAATTCTTTAAGTGTTTCAATTCCCTTATTCTCTCTAACACTGATTAATGCAATTTTTGTATCTAGTTTTTTTTCTAATAACTCCACATCAATCTGGATACCCTTTCCAACCATCCTATCTGACATGTTTATAGCTAGAATTGAAGGGATATTTAAATCCTTAACCTGAGTAAATAACAACAAGTTTCTTTTTAAATTTTCAACATCTGTAACAACAATTGCAACATCTGGATAATCACGATTGTTTTTATTCATCAATAATTCAAGAACCATACTCTCATCTATAGATGAGGCATTTATACTATATGTTCCAGGCAGATCTATCAAATGAGCATTAGACATTCTGTCTAAAATGCATTTACCTTCTTTCTTTTCAACTGTTATACCCGGGTAATTACCAACCTTCTGATTGAGTCCTGTTAATTTATTGAATACAGACGTTTTACCAGTATTTGGATTTCCGATTAAAGCAACATTTATCGATTTAATCATATTATTTAATGGAGTCAATAAAAATTTGAGTCGCTAAGTCTTTCCGAATAGCAATATGGGTGCCATCAACTTTGAGGTATAGTGGGTCGTTGAAAGGTGCTAAATGAAGCAACTCAACTTCATTACCCGGAAGGCATCCCATTTCAATCAATTTTAAAGGTAAATTGGCAGTTTCAAATTGAATTATTATGCCTTTTTCTCCAGGCACCAACTTGTCTAAAGACTTCATTTTTTAATGTTTCAAAAAAACAAAAATAGGTAATTTTATTTCTTGCGTTAGATTTTAATCAATTGAATATTCGTCTTTTAAAAGAAGAATATCTTTTCGTACTTCATCCATTTCTTCCATCACAGTTCCATCATAAAAACCTCTAATTCTTCTGTCTGGGTCAACTAAAATAAAATTTTCAGTATGAATCATGTCATACAAATTTCCATCATCATTTGTTTTTACGGCCAAATACGATTGTCTAGCTAAATCATATATTTCTTTTTTTGGACCTGTAACTAAGTGCCATTTACTATCAATGACTCCTTTTTCAACTGCATATTTCTTTAGCTGGGGAACTGAGTCAATTAAAGGCGTAACACTATGAGATAAGAGCATAACTGATGAGTCATTTTTAAAAGCTTTTTGAATAATTAACATATTATCTGTCATTATAGGACAAATAGAAGGGCACGTAGTAAAGAAAAAATCAGCTAAATAAATTTTATTTTCAAATGTTTTCTCAGTGATCCATTCATTATTTTGATTTTTGAGCTTGAAATCGGCAATTCGATGGAATTTTTTAATATGCTGGAGACTACTGTCTACAAGCTCAAAATTTATCATTGCAGGGCTATAAATGGGTAAAATTTTTTTTGGTTTTAATGCATCATAGAACAACAAGAAAATAATCAAACAGATAGATGAAAAGACGGATAAAAATACCTTGTATTTTAAAAAAAAATTTTTCAGTTTTTGTAAATTAAATATGCCTCATACAAATATACATAAAAGCAATATTGATTAACTAATATTAATGCCATTTGAGATTTTTATGGTCAACTAAAAAACACTAATTTTGGGCGCAAATAATATTTCATATGAGTTTATTTTTTATTAAGGGTTCTCAACTACTTTTGAGTTTATCACTACTAATTGTTTTGCACGAGCTAGGTCACTTTATCCCTGCAAAACTATTCAAAACTAGAGTTGAAAAATTCTATTTATTTTTTGATGTTAAATTTTCACTATTCAAGAAAAAAATTGGTGAAACTGTATACGGTATTGGATGGCTTCCTTTAGGAGGATACGTGAAAATAGCAGGAATGATTGATGAAAGTATGGATACCGAACATTTAAAAAAAGATCCAGAGCCATGGGAGTTTAGATCAAAACCTGCTTGGCAGCGATTGATCATAATGCTTGGTGGGGTTACTGTTAACCTCATTCTTGGTTTTTTAATCTACATGATGGTTGCATTTATTTGGGGCAAAACTATAATAACCAACGATGACTTGCCTGGAGGATACGAAATAGCTGATATAATGAAGCCCTACGGGTTTGAGGATGGTGATAAAATTTTAGAGGTAAACGGTGAAAATCTTGAGAATATCATTGATATCTCTAAATATTTATTTCTAAGAAATATTTCAACAGTAAAGGTTCAGCACTACAATGGAAAAAATGAAATCCTGTCTATTCCTGAAAATATTGGAACCCAAATGTTTGAGACCGGGAACATGATGCCATTTACTGCTCTGATTCAACCAATAATAGATTCAATTGAACCAAATTCTCCTGCCCAAAAAGCAGAATTAAAATCTGATGATTTAATATTGTCTGTAGACGGGAAATCAGTAATAAAGTGGCAAGATTTTACAAAATTAGTCAAAGAAAGTAAATCCAATACAATAGCGGTCAATATTAAAAGAAAGGGAATGGTTATTTCAAAAACTATTGAGCTTAGGGATGATAATACAATTGGAGTAGGGCTAAAAACACCCTCAATTACCCCTACCAAATTGAATTTTACTATTTCAGAAAGTATTTATAGAGGATACAATAAAGCTTATTGGACTCTTGTAGATTATATCTCTCAATTTAAATATGTTTTTTCAAAAAAAGGAGCTTCACAACTTGGGGGCTTTGGTTCTATTGGGGGACTTTTCCCTCCAACTTGGGACTGGCAAGGTTTCTGGGAAAGCACAGCTTTGATTTCCATTATATTAGCATTTATGAACCTATTACCAATTCCAGCTCTTGACGGAGGGCATGTAATGTTTCTCCTTTATGAAATTGCATCCGGAAGAAAGCCAAACGACAAATTCATGGAATACGCTCAAGTATTTGGGTTTTTTCTCTTAATGTCCCTTGTCTTATATGCGAATGGTAACGATGTTTATCGTGCAATCTTTGGGTAACTCTTATAAAAATATAAATATCTAAAGTCTAA
>NZ_CEZOWA010000004.1:104302-107646 GCF_983056325.1 Candidatus Marivariicella sp.
CTGTATAATCTAAAAAGACCTCTAATTAGAGGTCTTTTTTTATTGTTTATTAAGAAAAGTTTCGGCTTTTTCTAAAAGATTATTTTTTTTCTCATGATTCATTTTATCAAATGTGCTAATTAGCATTCTCATCCTAGGGTTTTTTACAAAAAATTCTCGATGATTATCCATGAATCTCCAAAATAATCCATCCCAAATTATTTGCCATTCACCTTTTTGATAATTACTCATTTTAAACAAATAGTTGCTACTTGATATATATGGCTTAGTAGACATTAGTCCTCCATCACTATATTGACTCATACCATACACATTTGGAACCATCACCCAATCATAGGAGTCAATAAACATTTCCATAAACCATTTGTAAACTTCATCAGGATCAAACTCACATAAAACCATAAAGTTTCCTAAAACCATTAGCCTTTCAATATGATGACAATACCCAGTTTCATTAATCTTTTTTATAGTCTTATCTACTGGTCCTATTCCTGTTGTACCAGAGTAAAAACTTGCTGGAATTTTTTTATTGAAATTCCAAAAATTTCTTGTTCTTTCCTGACTTCCTTTTGATATGTAGACACCCCTTATAAACTCTCTCCAGCCTATTATCTGTCTTACAAAACCTTCTACAGAATTTAAGGGAGTTTTATTTTTATTATAAAATGAAATTGCTTGATCCACTACAAGCTTTGGTGAAATAAGTCCACTATTGATTAAAGGACTTAATAAACTGTGATTAAGTGAGACCTCCTCATCAACAATTGCATCTTCATAAAATCCAAAATCTTCAAATCTATTTTTTAAAAAATCATGAAGCCAGTTTTCTGAATCCGAATGGTTATTTGGGTATTTAAAATCTTCATTAATAATTCCATAGTTTTTTGGAAAATATTTTTCAACATATTGGACACCCTCAGAAAGAAATTTATTTCTTTCAGGAAAACTAATGGTTGGAGGAACTAATTTTTTCGGATACTTTTTTCTGTTTAGAGTATCAAAAGACCAGTTTCCACCTTCAGGGTTTAGCTTATCATCAACAAGAATATTTAATTTTTTTCTTTGACTTATATAAAATGTTGTTTGAAAAAATTTCTTTTTTTCAGGTTTAAAGAAACTCTCTAAGTCCTGAGTTCCATTAATAAAAAGGGGGGAGTCGTGTTTTACTAATTTTATTTTATTTTCACGAGCAGTTTTATTTATCCTTCTCTCTAAAAGGTAATCAACTGTATCTATGTACTCAATTTCATTGAACCCTTTTTGTGACAAATTTGGAATTAAATTTCTAATATCTGATAAATCATTATAGGAATCAATATAATTAACTTTAACTCCCATTTTATCTAAGTATTCATTATAATATTTCATTGAAGACCTATGAAATAAAATTTTTTGTTTGTGAAAATTATATTGTTTAAAAAAAATAAATTCTTCAATTAAAAAAACTTCATTACTTTTTTTTAATAAAGAATATTCTTTGAACAACTGATTTGGAAATATTATACTACATGTCAAGTTCATATTGTTTATTTAGCCATAGATTTTGAAAAGAATTATTTGGATCATATCTTTCTGCTTGAAATTTAATATTGAATTTTCTTTCTGGCATTGGATCATTTCCTACTCCAGAATTGTATATCCAATTTCCATAATTACTGTGAACATCGTAATCAATTAGCATAGATTCGAAGTAAGAGGCTCCAACTCTCCAGTCTATTAATAGGTCTTTAGTTAAATATGAAGCAACATTTTGTCTGCCTCTGTTACTCATCCAGCCTGTTTTTCTTAATTCTATCATATTTGCGTTAATGAAAGACTCTTTAGTTTTTCCATTTATCCAACTATTTATTTTTTCTGTATCTATTGTCCAAGAATTGGATTTAGAATGGAGTCCTCCCAATCTAAAAATATTATTTCCATACTTAATGGATATATATTTAAAAAAATCTCTCCAAATTAACTCGAAAATAAGCCAATACGTAGATTGATTTTTAACAACTTTATCTTCAAACTTTTTTACTTGCCAATAAATTTGTCTTGCTGATATTGACCCGTTGGCTAACCAGCTTGATAGTTTAGAGCTATAATCCGTCTTTAATAAGCCATTTCGAGTTTTTTTATAGAATTCTAATTTCTTTGATTTCCAAAAATAAAAATCAATTCTATTGATTGCAGATTCGGCTCCTCCTTTAAATGGAAACGCACTGTATGGATTCGTTTTAAATGACTCAAGATTTAAATCTTCTAATTTTGGAATATCAAATCTTTCATTCAACAAATTAGATTTATCAAGCTTATTTGGAGAAGGGTAACACTCTCTAATCTTAATTTTCTTTTCGATCTTTTTTCTGAAGCTTGAAAAAACATCAGGTATCTCAATTACATCATTCATTATGTCCTCTGGATGAAATAAAAACTGATCATATTCCGATTTAAAATTACATCCCTCAGGGAGATTATTTATTAAGTTTTTTTCGTCTTTTTTTTCTTCCTCTGTCCACTCTTTTTGATAATATAGAGTGCTAATTTTATGCTTCTTTAAAACGTCTATTAATCCATTAGTTGATTCGCAGTTATCTATTATTAGTGAAATATTTAACTCTAACAACGATTTTTCAAGCTCTTGAATGGTTTCAATTAAAAACTTAGCTCTAAACTTTTCAGTTCTTAAAAAACCCCAACGATCCTTCTTAAAGTAGTTAGAGTCAAAGTTATAGTACGCAATTATTTCTTTGTGTGATTTTGATGCTTCAAATAATACTTTATTATCAAGTACTCTCAAATTATTTCTAAACCAAATTATTGCCTTTTGTTCCTGCATTTTTTACTACAATAAATTACTTCATTCCAATTTTTTTCCCACTTTTTTCTCCATTGAAAACTTAAGTTACAAATAGGACATGTTTTCTGTGGAAAATTTTTTTTTAAAACTCTTTTCAAGATTTTGTTTATTTTCTTGTTAAGAATAACAAATTTACATTAAAGTAACTAAGAGAAAGCTCTCAAAATAATATTTAATAAACACTTTAGTATATTTAAATAAGAACAACATAATCAAAAATAAAATACTATTACTTCTCTTTATTTCTTAAATGAAATTTGGTCAAATCAATTTGACTAAGTCCAAAATTGAAGTAATTGAATAAGAATTATTTAGAGATTTAATCAAAAAAAAATCAAATCATTGATGTTCGTGCCGAAAAAAAATATGAGGATGATCATATAAAAAACGCAACTAATATAAATTTCAAATCTTCTAATTTTATTGAAGCTATCTATTTCTGTTTATGACAAATAAAAACCGTACTTAATCTATTGTAAACCTGGAAACGGAAGTGGAAAAG
>NZ_CEZOWA010000005.1:0-1455 GCF_983056325.1 Candidatus Marivariicella sp.
AATATACTATACCAAGTATTAGCTTAAAGCATCATAAGTAGATTGTAGATAATCACATTTTCAAATTATGGAATCACAAAGATCAATACTTTATCATAACAGAAAGATATTTTATAAATTCTTAACCGGTTATTCAATTGAGCAACTTAACTCTGTGCCTAAAGGTTTTAATAATTCTATTTTCTGGAATATAGCGCACTGTATTGTTGTTCAGCAAAGATTAATGTATTTACTATCCGGAAATAAAATCCACATTGATAAAGCGTGGGTTGAAAACTATGATAAAGGAACTTTTCCAAAAATCCCAGCAACACTTAAAGACCTTGAGGAGATTAAAAAACTGCTCTTCTCAACTATAGAGATGCTTGATAAAGATATTCAAGAAGGTATTTTTGAAAAATTTAATGATTTTACAACCTCAACAAATCAAAAAATAGACAGTTTTTCTTCTGCATTTTCGTTCACTTTATTTCACGACGGAATACATTTAGGAAGTATTTTGGCGATACGAAAATTTGTTTAGCTGTTAATAATGCTATTAACTATTTTAGGAGCATGTTCTCTAGAGTTTTCAATAAACCACTTGTTAGTTTTGAGTCCTCCACACACTACCCCGGCTAAGTAAACACCTGGAACGTTGGATTCCATGGATTTGTTATTATAAACAGGTGTTCTGTGTTCGTCTTTTTGAAACTCGACTCCTAAACTTTCAATTAATTTAAAATTTGGTTGGTAGCCGGTCATTGCTAAAACAAAATCATTTTTGATTGAAATTTCCTTTCTTGGGGTTTCAATTAAAATCGTATCTGTGGTTATTTTTTTAACATTTGACTCAAAATGTGCCTTGATGCTTCCTTCGTTTATCCTGTTAACTATATCCGGTCTTGCCCAGTATTTAACATTTTCCCCAATTTCTTTTTCTCTAATAATCATAGTAACACTTTTTGCTCCTTTTCTATATGTTTCAAGAGCAGCATCTACCGCAGAGTTCGCAGATCCTATAATCGCAAGATCCATTCCGAAGTATGGGTGGGGTTCGGAATAATAATGTTTTACTTTTGATAAATTTTCTCCAGGAATATTTAGAAGGTATGGAAAATCATAAAACCCTGTTGCAATAATTACTGATTTAGATAGGTAGTTATTTTTTTTTGTTGTCAGTTCAAATGTTCCTTCAGACTTAATAATGGAAGTAATTTCTTCATATAAATTTACGTTTATTTTTTTGCTTGTAGTTACCCTTCTATAATATTCTAACGCTTCTGCCCTTGTGGGTTTGGGCTGTTGAGATATAAAGGGTACTTGCCCAATTTCTAGCCTGTCCGACGTTGAGAAAAAGGTCATATTTAATGGGTAATTAAAAATGGAATTCACTAGAGTTCCCTTTTCTATTATGGAATAATCAAGTCCTTTTTCTTTAGCCGAAATACCACAAGCAAGCCCTATCGGTCCAGC
>NZ_CEZOWA010000005.1:1555-71830 GCF_983056325.1 Candidatus Marivariicella sp.
CCATTGTAATATCCACCAAATAGGGAGAAAAAACAAGGCGCAATAAAATTTCGCAGTGCTGTAGTAAACTACATCATCAATTTTTGATAAGACAAGTTTTGTTAAATATAGAATTGGCCAATTTAAAACTAAACCTATGCCGCCAACTAATTTATTCAAGAGATATTCTTTATGTTTTGATTTTGACCAGAATTCATTTTTTATAGATGTTTTGTCAATATTTTTTATGGTCTTTCTTATTTCGTCAAATGATTCCTTTCCTGTTAGGTTATTTATGATTTCACATTGTTTTTCATATTCTTTTCCATTATCAGGAATCCACAAACATGATTTCATAGCGGATTGAAGGGCGTTTCTAAGTAGATTAATTTGTTTTGGTTCTGAAATGGCCGGATCAATATATTCTTTCACAAGAATTGGATCTCCATAAACCAGATGAATAAAAGCCAAAGGATTTCTTCGGCTGCTATAGTTTATCCCTACAGGTTGCAAATAAATATTCTTATTGGGATATTTTTTTTGGGCATTAAAGGCCAGCCTGCTACTTCCTTTTGAGATAGGAATTAGGAAATAATTTTCATGTTGACGAGCTTCTGAAAAAATTTGTATTGAATTCTCCGATTCGAGTAGCTTATAACATTTTTCAAAAACACTGTCGTTATATTTTAGGCTATCGAAACCATCTCTTATCCTGTATACTGGGATCATGTTCATGGCCGTGAATACAGAATGAAAAAATCCGCCAAACACATCTGCTCGAGTTAAGGAGGTTAGTACATCTGGATAATTTCCCCCAACAACAAAGGGATCAATTATTCCGTTTTGATGATTTGGAGATACTATAACACCCCCTTCTTTTGGAATTTTTTCTTTTCCATACACAGTTATTTTTTTGAAATAAAAATAAAAACCCAACTCCATAATGGATCTAACCGTGTAGTAGAAAATATTTTTCATTGGATATAAAAATTAGATTACCTCAAAAAGACCTGCAGCTCCCATTCCTCCACCAACACACATTGTTGAGACAACATACTTCACGCCTCTTCTTTTACCTTCGATTAAAGCATGTCCTACCATTCTTGACCCAGACATTCCGTAGGGGTGTCCGATTGAAATACTTCCTCCATTAACATTTAGTATGTCATCAGAAATACCAAGATAGTCTCTGCAATAAATTACCTGCACTGCAAAAGCCTCATTTAGTTCCCATAGACCTATATCATTAATAGTAAGACCGTGCTGTTTTAATAATTTTGGAATAGCAAAAACAGGACCAATCCCCATTTCATCGGGTGCGCAGCCAGCTACTGAAATTCCCCTATATATACCTAAAGGAGTTACATTATTTATAGCTGCAGTTTTTGCTTCCATTAATAAACATGCGGAGGCACCATCCGAAAGTTGACTTGCATTTCCTGCAGTAATATATCCGTTTTCAATAACAGGGTTTAATTTATTTAAGCCCTCTATTGAAGTAGTAGGTCTGTTTCCTTGGTCTATACTTAGAGTTATATTTTCATAAGAAGTTTCTTCTGTTTCTTTATTGAAGACCGTCATTTCGGTAGTTGTCGGCACAATTTCATCTATAAATTTTCCAGACTCCTGAGCTGCTGCAGTTTTTATCTGACTTTGAAGAGCGTATTCATCTTGAGCTTCTCTAGAAATTTTGTATCGATCCGATACAATTTCAGCTGTTTGAAGCATGGGCATATAAATATTTTTTTGCTTCTTAATTAGTTTTTTATCAATCATTCTATGGGTGTTCATTGACTTGTTTTGAACAAGACTGATCGACTCAAGACCTCCTCCAATAACCGATTCCATGCCGTCAACAATAATTTGTTTTGCTGCTGTGGCTATTGCCATCATACCTGAAGAGCACTGCCTGTCAATACTCATTCCGCTTACTGTATTTGGAAGGCCGGCAGATAAAGCTGCCAATCTAGCAATATTTCCACCAGAAGTACCCTGCTGCATTGCACAACCCATTATCACATCGTCAATTTTTTCAGCAGCTATCCCAACTTTTTCGATAGCACTTTTGATTGCAATTCCGCCAAGCTCAGGAGCTGTTGTGTTGTTATAAGCACCTCTATAAGCTTTTCCAATTGGGGTTCTGGCTGTGGATACTATTAGTGCCTCTCTCATAAGTTTAATTATTTTGTTTATTTAAAAATTCTTGATATTTTTCAATGCCTTTGGATGTTAAATAAGGAGCCATAAGACCATGGCAGGCCTTTAGTCCTTTATTTATAATATTTTCTTTTTCACCTCTGAAATGGGACTGAACATACCAAAAGTGGCAGGTCATCCAGATTTGATTGGAAAGCTCATCGTAGGTATTTTCAATAATTCCAGGTCCGTGAACAATGTATCCCTTTCCAACTGAAACATATATCATATTCTTTATTATTTGGACAGCCTCATGTATTTGAAACGCTATTTCTTTATTAAGATCTTTGTAGGATTTAAGAATGTTGTGGGTGTCTAAGTAGAAAAACTTAAATTCATTTTCAAACTCCAAATAAATTCTCACAACCTCTAATGGAATGGAATCATTTATCAAAAGTTTATTCTCGTTTAATCTTTTGTTTAATATGTATCTCATATATCCGCAAACAGATAAAATCAGATCTCTTTTTGTTGGAAAATGATAATTAAAATTACTTAAACTAATCCCGGAGGCCTTCGCGATTTCTTGATTAAGGACGTTAAAAACGCCATCCTTATTAAATAGATCAATAGAACGAAGTATTATTTTTTTCTTAGTTTTATTTAGTGATTCAAGCAAAGTATTGTATTTGTAATACTAAAATATTCAAATTTATTGCATATTGAGTATAATTTATAGAAAAATTAAATTCTACTTTAAATTTAAACATATAATTTCAGGCTATTTATTATGAAATTAAGTACCATAACGGTTTTAATGTGCACGCACAAAAACAATATATTCAGGCAATAAAGCTCTCTAAATCTAGATTGCACAGATTGGGTGAAATAAAAGCACAAACACTTGTAATTCATGGACTTAACGATCCTCTTATATCAATTGAACATGCGAAATAGTATCTAAAGTTTCATTTGACCGCCAAAAAATACTATATTCGAAGTATGGGTCATGACATGTCAAGGCCAATTTTAAAACCAATGATAAATAAAATACTAAATTTTTTATCTTAAAAATCAAACACAAATTTTATGAAAACAACGTTTATTAAGACTTTAATAGCCTTTACTTTTTCATTAATTGCTCCTTTTGCCATTGCGCAAAATACTGTTAATGGATCTGTTACAGACGAGAATAATGATCCCATACCTGGGGTTAATATCGTGATTCAAGGCACAAATCAGGGTGTAGTTTCCGATTTTGATGGAAATTATACTATTAAAACTAGTCAAGCACTACCTTTTAATATAGTGGTTAGTTCTGTGGGTTTTGCCTCTCAGACTGTTGAGGTAACAAGCGCAGATCAGGAAGTTAACGTAAGCTTAACATCGGGGACTAAGTTGGATGAAATTGTCGTTTCTGCCTCTAGAAGACCAGAGACTGTTCAAGACTCTCCGGCATCTGTTACAATTATAAACTCTGCAGATATTCAAAATTCAGCTTATGTTCAGGATCCTGCTGCTCAATTGGTAAATGTACCTGGAGTTCAGATTCAACAACAATCTGCAAACTCAATAAATATTGAAATGCGAGCTGGTGCGGGTGTTTTTGGAACAAGCACATTTGTAATGCTAGATTATAGATTTTTGGTAACGCCTTCTGCGGGATTATTTCTAACATATCAGTCTGGACTTTCCAATCTTGACTTAGAGCAAATAGAAGTCGTGAGAGGCCCAGCTGGTGCACTATATGGACCAAATGTTACATCTGGTGTAGTTCACTTTATATCCAAAAGTGCTATTACCCACCCAGGAACTTCTGCTGAATTTTTTGGTGGATCTCAATCAACCACCGGTGGAACAATTCGTCACGCATTTTCAAATTCTTCCAAAACTTTTGGATGGAAAATAAATGCAAAATATACTCAAGGAGATGAATTTAAATTAGATCCAATTGAAGACGCAAAATATATTAGCTCTCTTTCTACTACGGTAAATCAACCAGTAGTTGGACCAGGTGGATATATAGATGCAACACAAGCCGGAACCCAATTATTGGGACCAGCTGATATGGATCCTGACGGGGATGGTAATCCACTTCTTAACGACTATTCAAATTATGCTGTGAATGCTCACATGGAATTTCGTCCAAGTGATAAAACAACAGGATATCTATCTGCTGGTTTAGCCAGTGGTAATGGGTTGTTTTTTAATGCTCAAGGATCTGGAGTAACTCAAGGAACTGACTATTGGGTTCAAGCGCGTTTGACTAGTGGTAGATGGTTTATGAATGCATATTACAACTACAACGATGGTGGAGATGAAAAAAACCCTACTTTCTTATATGGAACAGGATTTCGTCAGGTAGCAAAAAGAACTGCACTTGAAACACAAGTTCAATATAACTTCGAGATTCCTTCACTTAACTCTGACTTTATAGCAGGGTTCGATTACCGTGACAATGGATCGGATTCTGAATCGACGCTATACGGAAGAGAAGATCCTAATGATGACTTTATAATTGGGGGGGTTTACCTTCAGGGTAAAACAGATCTTTCAGATAAACTATCGATGACTTACACAGGAAGATATGACAAGATCAACTTTATAGATAAAGGGAAATTTGCTCCTAGGTTTGCACTTGTTTTCAAGCCAGATGAAAGAAATTCATTTCGTGCTTCCTATAGTATAGCAACTTTTGGACCTGCTGCGCTTAATACATATATTGACTTTCCAGTCAATACTCTTGTGCCAGGTGTTTTTGATGTATGGTTAAACGGTCAGATTAGGCCTGTAACTTTTGGTCCAGCAGCCCAACAACAATTTGAGCTTGCAGGATTAGGACTAAGCCTACCTATTGCTACACCTGGATTACCTAATGGTGTGATAACAGGAGCCGTGGGTGGCGCTTCAGCTGCTGGAGCTGTTGCAGCACTTGGTGTTGCAAACCCCGCTTTAGGTTATGATGGCTCTTCTTTACTCCCATTTGCTGGAGTATTAGAGTCTTATCTAAACACCTATAATGCTTCCGCTGCTACCCTACCAGGATTTAATGGAGTTTTTGCTGGATTCAATCCCCTTAACGGGCAGCCTATGTCTGAAGGAACCGATGCGCCTTCTGCAAGAATAGGGACAGTTGAAACGTGGGAAGTTGGTTATAAAGGATTAATAAAAGACAAATGGGCGGTAGGTTTAGATGTATATAGCTACAGTAGAAAAGGCTTTACTCAATTTACTGCACTTGCCCCAGCATTTAGTTTAAAAGGCTTAGATGCAGCAGCATATGGAGCCCAAGTTGGTGCTTCCGTTGCAGCTGGAGTTACTCCGGGCGTTACAGCTATCGTAAACGGTGGAATTGCCCAAGCAGCAACAGCTGGATATCAAGCTGCAGCAACTCAACTAGCTGGTGCTGGAGTTACTTTTGAAGGTCTTTCTGCTAATGGATTAGATGTTGCAACTGCAGCAGCAATTTCAGCAGCAATTGGACAGACCGTAGCTCCTATGCCAAATCTTGCTACAGCAATCGCTGTAAATCAAGCATCTGCTGGTCCTGCATTGATTGCTCAGGCAGTTGGAGGTCTAGCTGCATTTGCAGGTGGAGCTTACTCGCAGGGAATTACGGCTCCTACAGTAGGTCTTGCTGCCATAGGTGGTGGCGCATTGCAACCGGATGGAACATATAATTTTGCAGCATTAGGAGCGGTAGAATCGGATCGTGTTCCTGTGGATAATATGACCCACATTTCTAGTGGATATCGTGCGTATGCAGATGCTGAAAGAAGTCACTTTGGTGCAGACCTTTCTGTTGATTATTATGCATCTCAAAACTTAACACTTTGGGGTAATGCTTCTTGGTTGAGTCAAACCGAATGGATTCCAGGCACTTATGGTGACGATGGATTATTGTTTACATCCTACTTAAATGCACCAGCATGGAAATATAGATTGGGTGCTAAATTAACTGGAGCCAATGGGTTCAGGTCTAGTATCGCTTTCCAACACGATGATTCTTTTTTCTCAGATCAAGGACTTTTTGGAGGAGATGTTCAAGAGAAAAATCTTGTTGATTTTAGTATTGGAAGAAAATTTGGAAAAATTCAATTGGATTTAACTGCAACAAATTTATTCGATCAAAAATATAGAGCATTCCCGTCAATGCCAATTATTAGAAGAAGAGTATTGTTAAAAGCAGGTTTTTCATTTTAGTAATAAGCACTCAGACTAAAAGCCTCTTAGGGTTATAGTCGTCTTATGTATAAGGCAAAATTTAAGTAATAGAAAGAGCAACATTTGTTGCTCTTTCTATTTTTAGGTCTATTTGTAAAACAGGGAAAGGAGATCAAAAGACATTTGAAGAACTTAAATATGCGATTCGATATAAATCCTTTGAAATCTATTTTTGGCTCTTTTATTTGTGGTTGGTTGAAACTTCAAAATCTGTATTTAAAATACAAGTTTTTTTAATTTTTTAGTATATTATATTAGTTTTTGAAAATAATATTTAAAAAGGAATATTTAATCGATTCTTGGAAGGGGTAAGAATAACAAACACAGAAAATTAACCTATTACAATGGAGTATACTGGATTGCAATGGTAACTTATAGAAACAACGATTTTTAAGAGTTACTAACAAGTCCAGGATTAAGAAAACTTATCAGGAGGCTTCCAAGCTTTGCTCAAAACCCTAGTCCTTATGATTCATATGGTTTTGTTTTAGAAGTTGATGAGAATGAGAAAACACTCTATAATCTTCAAGATTCGACAGGTCAAACAAATTTGTTAACTTCGGCTACTGAACACGAAGGTCCTTTGTGGATGGGAAGTAATTTAAACAGTGTAATTGTAAAACATAAAAAATTAAATGATATGTATAGTTTAGATGGTCAAATAGCTATTATTACTGGTGGAGCCAGGGGTATAGGTGAAGGAATTTGTGAAGTCTTTTGTAAGGCAGGAGCAACTGTTGCTCTTTGGGATGTCCTTGATTCAGGGGAAGATACTGCTAATAGAATATCTTCAAAAGGAGGATCCATATTCTTTCAAAAAGTTGATATTACAAATGCTGAAAGTGTTGGAAGTGCTGTAAAGGAAATTATAACAAAGCATGGAAAAATAGATATTTTAATAAATAATGCAGGAGTTATCCGGGATCGTTCTTTTTTAAAAATGTCTTCTGAAGAATGGAACACAGTAATTAACATAAATTTAAATGCTCTTTTTGTTACTACCCAAGCTGTTCTTCCACATATGAGAGAAGCCGGTTATGGTCGAATTATTTCAGCATCTTCAATTAATGGGTTTCAGGGAGCTTTTGGACAAGCTAATTATGCAGCAACAAAAGCAGGTGTTTCTGGGTTTACAAGAGCTTTGTGTAAGGAAGTGGGAAGGTTTGGTGTAACAGTTAATGCTGTTGCCCCTGGATTTATTAAGTCTGTAATGTCAGACTCTATGCCAGATGAAATTATAAAAGCTGGAATTGCTCAAATACCAGTAGGACGAATTGGAACAGCCGAAGATATGGGCCACTCCTATTTGTTTTTAGCATCAAAAGAAGCTAGTTTTATTAGTGGAATTACTCTCCATGCAAATGGAGGTGCGATGCCGATGTAATCAGATAATATTATGAGTACAAGAAGTTTATTTGAATTAGAAGGAAAAGTTGCTATTATAACTGGGTCAAGCAAAGGAATTGGTTTGGCAATAGCTCGGGGACTGGCGGAATACGGAGCTAAAGTTGTTTTAAGTAGTAGAAATCAAGAATCTTTAGATTTTGTTGTAGAGCAATTTAAAAAAGATGGACTTACAGCCATAGCGGAATCGTGTCATGTTGGGGATGAAATCCAAAGAAAAAATCTTGTTAAAAAAACAATTGAGACTTTTGGAAAAATAGATATTTTAGTGAACAATGCTGCGATAAATCCTGTTTATGATTCAATTGAAAACATGAGCAGTGAAGTTTACGATAAAATGTTTAATGTTAATCTTAAATCCGTATTTGATTTAAGCAATCTCTGTTTTCCATACCTGAAAAAAGAAAAAAAGGGATCAGTAATTAATATTGCAAGTGTTGAAGGGCTGAAGCCAAGTTTAGGACTGGGCATCTATAGCGTTACCAAAGCAGCCGTTATTATGCTAACTCAAGTACAAGCAAAGGAGTGGGGAAAATACGGTATTCGATCAAATGCCATTTGTCCAGGTTTAATAAAAACAAAATTTAGCTCGGCATTATGGAAAAATGAAGCTTTGCTAGATCAGGTTAAAAATCAACTACCAGCGGGAAGAGTAGCTGAGCCAATAGAAATGAGTGGACTGGCAGTCTATTTAGCGTCCTCAGCGGGAAGTTATTCTACAGGAGGAATTTATACAGCCGATGGAGGCCACATGACAATTTAAAATATATTTTATGGAAGAAATTAAAAATAATGCATACAAATCAAGTTTTAATTCTGTTGACGAATTAGAAAGTTCTTTGGGTAAAGAAATAGGACTAACCAACTGGTATGAAATGGATCAGGACCGAATCAATATTTTTGCTGATGCAACGGAGGATCATCAGTGGATACATCTTGATAAAGAAAAATGTGAGAAGGAATCACCATATAAAACAACAATAGCTCACGGATTTTTAATGCTATCGATGAGCTCCAAAATTATGTTTGAAACATTTGAACTCAATAATGTTGGAATGGTCATCAATTATGGATTAGATAAAGTAAGATTTACTAACGCAACTCTTTCAGGATCAAAATATAGGGGTAGAGTTTCTTTAATGGAGTTTGATTCAACCCCTAAGGGAGCGAAATATAAATTAAAAGTAGTTATCGAATTGGAAGGAGAAGAGAAGCCAGCTTGTGTGGCAGAACTTCTAGCACTTGCCTACAAAAAATAGATTATGGAAAAAGCAGTATTGTACGAGGTGTCTGAAGGGGTAGCATTAATTAAACTAAATAGACCGGACAGGTATAACGCAGTTAATCAAGATTTAGCAGATGGGATTTCTACATCTCTTGACAAAGCAAAGGAGGATGACTCAGTAAGAGCAATTGTTTTAACAGGATTAGGTAAAGGATTTTGTGCTGGAGCGGATATGATGGTTTTTGGAGGAGAAGTAACGCCAGAACAAAGAAGAGACTACATTATCGACCAATACCAGCCTTTAATGCATAAATTTTTTAATCTTAACAAACCAATTATTGGAGCTATCAATGGAACTGCAGCTGGAGTTGGTGCAGCTTTTGCACTTGCGTGTGATTTAAGAGTAATGAGTGATAAAAGTGCAATACTATATGCATTTGTTAATATTGGATTAGGGCCAGACGGTGGTGCAAGCTGGCTTTTATCAAGACAGGTTGGATATAGCAAGGCTTTTGAAATTGCAATAAGTGGAAAAAAAGTTATGGGTCAGGAATGTCTCGAGTTAGGCTTGACTAACAGAGTAGTTGAAAATGAAGAGATTTTAAATGATGCTATGGACTGGGCAAAAGAATTAGCTAAGAGACCAACCTTAGCAATAGGTATTACAAAAGAGGATATTGTTCATTCGATGAATAACGATTTAAACAGTACAATTGCATTTGAAGCAGAACGTCAAGTTTTGGCTTTTAAAAGTCATGATCTTAAAGAAGGTGTGACAGCTTTTATTGAAAAAAGAAAACCAAATTTTAAAGGAGAATAATAAACAATAATGAATTTCGAAGAAATAAAATCAAAAATCACCAAGTTCGTCAAGGATGAATTATACCCGCTTGAGCCCTGGATTTTAAACTGTGAATGGGACGAAAAGCTTCCTAAACTAAATGAATTAAGAAGTAAAGTTAAGAATCAAGGACTTTGGCTTCCTCAAGTCTCAAAAAATTATGGTGGTTTAGGTTTGTCAAACTCAGAACACGGAGAGGTAAGCGAAATATTAGGAGCAAGTCCCTATGGCCATTATGTTTTTAATTGTCAAGCACCAGATGCTGGAAACATGGAGATCCTCATGGAGTTTGGGACTAAAGAACAAAAAGAAAAATATTTGCAACCATTACTAGACGGAAAAATACGAAGTTGCTTTGCCATGACCGAACCAGACTTTGCTGGATCTAATCCAGTAAATATGGGAACTACCGCAATAATAGAAGGAGAAAAATACAAAATTAACGGCCATAAATGGTTTACCTCCGGATTTGATGGAGCTGAGTTTGCAATTGTAATGTTAGTTTCTAAACCAGACTCTGATAATCCATACAAAAAAGCAAGTCAAATTATTGTTCCAACAAAAACTAAAGGAGTTGAGTTTTTAAGAAATATTCAAATAATGGGCCATCCAGGTGGAGGATGGGAAAGTCACGCAGAAATTAAATTTCATGACGTTGAGGTTCCTTTGTCAAATGTTTTAGGGGAAGATGGAGAGGGTTTTTCAATTGCTCAAAAGAGATTAGGTCCAGGAAGAATTCACCACTGCATGAGGTGGATAGGAATATGTGAACGTTCTTTCGACTTAATGTGTGAAAGAGCTTTATCACGTGAACTTGGTCATGGACAAAAATTGGCTGACAAACAAACAATTCAAAATTGGATTTCTGAATGTAGAGCAGAAATTAATGCAGCACGTTTATTGGTTCAGGATGCAGCTCACAAAATTGATACACAAGGAGCATATAAAACCAGAAATGAAATTTCAATAATTAAATTTTACTGTGCTAATGTTCTCCAAAAGGTGGTGGACTGTGCAATTCAAGTTCATGGAGCTAAGGGAGTTACAGATGACACAATTTTATCTGCATATTATAGACATGAGAGAGCAGCTAGAATTTATGATGGTGCAGATGAAGTTCATAAAAGTAGATTAGCTAGACAAATTTTGAAAGGGTATTCTGTAAAATAATTTAAAATAGTATTGTGTATAAATTAGATCAAGCCTCAGATGTTCGCAAAGAAGAGACAATTAATTTAGATTCTCTAAGGAGCTATTTAAATAAAAATCTAAACAATTCTTTACCACTGGAGCTTTTACAATACCCTTCTGGATATTCAAATTTAACTTACTTGCTTAAAATGGGGGGTCAAGAAATGGTTTTAAGAAGACCACCCTTTGGTGCAAATGTAAAGTCAGGACACGACATGAAAAGAGAATTTACAATTCTTGGAGCGTTAAAAAACAACTTTAATAAAGCACCTTTACCTATCATTTTTTGCGATGATAAGAAAATTATTGGCGATGAGTTTTACGTTATGGAAAAAGTAAATGGAACTATTTTTAGAGGATCACAGCCCAAATCTGAATTACCAAAATCAGATCTAATACCAGGATTGGTTAGCTCTTTTGTTAACACTCTTTCTGAAATACATTCTTTAAAAACCACAGAAATTGGGCTTCAAGATTTTGGAAAACCCAAAGGTTATGTTGATAGACAGGTAAATGGATGGATTAAAAGATACAATAATGTAAAAACTCATGATTTTATTGGGATAGATAAAACCATTGATTGGTTGTCCAAAAACACACCAAGCAAATCAGAAAGTTGCTTAATTCATAATGATTTTAAATTTGACAATCTTATGTTTGAGATTAAAGATAAAGTTGAGGTAAATGCAGTTTTGGATTGGGAAATGTCAACTATTGGAGATCCCTTGATGGACTTAGGGACTAGCTTAGGTTACTGGATTCACAAAACTGACCCTGAAATGATTCAAAAATTGAAATTAAACATTACCTCTTTGGAAGGGGTTCCATCAAGAGATGAATTAGTCCATTTATATGGCGAAACTTCTGGACGATCTGTTCAAAATATTCTTTTTTATTTCGTTTTTGGACTTTTCAAAATTGCTGGAATTATCCAACAGATTTATTATCGTTACCAAATGGGTTTCACAAAAGATCCAAGATTTAAAGATCTAGACAAAGGAGTTAAAATGTTAGGGTCTATGTCCTTTCAGGCTATCCAAAAAAGAAAAATTGATTATTTATTTTAAAATATATGGAAACAACAGTAAAAGTAGATTTAGGAAATTTTCGAACAGAAACCCGGCTTTGGCTTGAGGAAAATTGTCCGATTAGTATGAGACAGCCTGTTAAAGGTTCAAGTGATATGTATTGGGGTGGAAGAAATGCAAAATTCTCTAGCGATGATCAAAGAATTTGGTTTGAAAAAATGCTAGATAAAAAATGGATAGTCCCATATTGGGAAAAGAAATATGGGGGAGGGGGTCTAAATCACGAAGAAAACAACATTTTAACTCAGGAGATGGCAAGAATAGGCTGCAGAAAACCTCTCTTTAGTTTTGGAATAGCCATGCTAGGACCAGCTCTTTTGAAGTTTGCTTCAGAGGAACAAAAATTAAAATACTTGCCTGAGATTGTAGAAGGAAAAATCTGGTGGTGTCAAGGATACAGTGAACCTGGAGCTGGAAGTGATTTAGCTGGTCTACAAATGAAAGCAGAGGATAAGGAAGACCACTATCTAATAAATGGATCCAAAGTATGGACAACCTATGCAGATAATGCAGATTGGATCTTTTGTTTAGTAAGAACCAACACAGAAGTATCTAAGCACAATGGCATCAGCTTTATTTTGATAGATATGGCAACAAAGGGGGTGAGTGTAAGGCCTATTAAACTCATAAGTGGAAAATCTCCTTTTTGTGAAACATTCTTAGATAATGTTAAAGTTCCAAAGTCTAATTTGGTTGGAACATTAAATGAAGGGTGGACAATAGCAAAGTATTTATTGCAACACGAGAGACAAATGATAGGTGGAGTTGGAGAAACAGATATTAAAAAAGAAATAAATGAAATAGCGAAAGACCAACTCGGATTAAGTTCAGGTAAATTAACTGATAATATGCTTAGGTCTCAAATATCAAAATTTGAAATGGATGAAAGTATCTTCGATATGACAATTCAAAGGATTGTGGATGAGGATAAAACAGGAAAAAAGGTTGCAGCATTATCCTCTTTTTTTAAGTATTATGGAACGGAGTTAAATGTTAAGCGAGAAGAATTATTAATGCAAATTGGGGGTAGTAATGCTTTGTTGTGGATTCCTAATGATGAGAATGACGCAGATGTAGCTAGGAAATTTTGTCGTTCTAAGGGGAACACAATAGAGGGTGGAACCTCGGAAATACAGCTTAATATAATTGCAAAACGAGTACTAAATCTTCCATCTTAAATAAAATACTATGGCACTAATTTTAACCGAGGAGCAGAAAATGCTCAAAGAATCAGCAATGGAGTTTATGACCACTAACTCCCCTTTGGAAAGCTTTAGAGAACTTAGAGATAATAATTACAAGACTTATGATCCAAAAGTTTGGGAAGGTTTTGTTGAGATGGGATGGACAGCTTTAACAATTCCTGAGAACTATGGAGGCTTAGAATTTGGGTATACTGGGCTGGGTCAAATTCTTGAGGAAACGGGTAAGACTCTAACTAAGTCTCCTTTAATATCTTCAATTTTATTATCTGCTACAGCCTTTAGGCTATCAGATAACGAAACTTTAAAATCCAAATGGCTTCCTGAATTGATGAATGGAAAAACACTAATGAGTTTTGCGCTTGATGAAAAATCATTTTTCGATCCTAACATTATTGAATCAAATGCAAAACTTTCTGGAGAAAGTTTTATTATTAATGGAGAAAAAAAGATGGTAATCGATGCTTGTAATTCTGATTTTTTGATTGTTGTTGCTAATTTAAATAATGCAACAAGTCTTTTTCTTGTTGATTCGAAATCAAAAGGAATTGATATTAAAACAGATATTTTGATGGATACTGGAAGTTACTCTTCAATATCGTTTGATAATGTTTCTGTGCCTTTAAAAAACCAACTTGATATTGAAGTCGAAGGAAAAGAGATACTTAAATCGATACTTGAAATTGGAGCAATAGGACTTTCTTGTGAAATGTTAGGAAGTGTTCAAGCTGCATTTGACCAAACAATGAATTATATTAAGGAAAGACAACAATTTGGAGTTAAAATAGGAACATACCAAGGCCTACAACACAGAGCAGCTAATCTTTTTTGTGAGATTGAACTATGTAAGTCTGTTGTTTTAAAAGCGTTACAATCCATTGATGACAATAACGAGAATCTTTCAAACTATGCGCATTTGGCTAAAGCTAAATTGGGAGAAGTATTAAAACTCACCTCAAATGAAGCCATTCAAATGCACGGTGGAATTGGGGTTACAGACGATGTTAATATTGGATTCTACTTAAAAAGAGCAAGAGTAATTCAGCGTCTTTTAGGAGATACAAATTATCATTTGGAATGTATAGCGAAAGAAAAAGGATATTAATTTAAAAAACTTTTAAAAAACTAAGTTTTTTAGGTAAATAAAAATTTAAATTTTGCTAATCATCCTTATATTTGTGAACACATTTATAAAAAGTTTTATTATCACCATTTTATCGATTACATATGGCAATTAGTATTGGGAAAGTTTCACAAATTATCGGCCCCGTAGTCGATGTTGATTTTTCGGGAGAAAACAATATACTTCCTAAAATTTATGATTCATTAGAAATTAAAAAAAAGGATGGGAGTATTTTAGTTCTTGAGGTCCAATCTCATATTGGGGAAGATACTGTTAGAACAGTATCAATGGATTCAACAGATGGACTAAGCAGAGGAACTGAGGTAGTTGCAACTGGAAACCCAATCCAAATGCCAGTTGGAGAGGAAATATATGGAAGATTGTTTAACGTAATTGGAGATGCAATTGATGGGCTAGGTAATCTTCCAAAGACAGGTCATGATGGACTTTCAATTCATAGAGAAGCTCCTGCTTTTGACGAGTTATCTACAGCTACGGAAGTTCTTTTTACTGGAATTAAAGTAATTGATTTAATTGAACCGTATGCAAAAGGTGGAAAAATTGGTTTATTTGGTGGAGCGGGTGTAGGTAAAACAGTTTTAATTCAAGAACTAATTAACAATATAGCCAAGGGACATGGTGGGTTATCGGTTTTTGCGGGTGTAGGAGAAAGAACAAGAGAAGGAAATGACCTTCTAAGGGAAATGCTTGAGTCAGGAATAATCAAGTATGGAGATGATTTTATGCACTCTATGGAAGAGGGTGGATGGGATTTAAAAAAAGTTGATAAATCAGCAATGAAAGAATCTAAGGCTACATTCGTTTTTGGACAAATGAATGAACCTCCTGGCGCTAGAGCTAGAGTTGCTTTGTCAGGACTTACAATTGCTGAATACTTTAGAGATGGCGCAGGGGATGGAAAGGGAAAAGATGTTTTATTTTTTGTTGATAATATTTTTAGATTTACACAAGCAGGATCTGAAGTTTCTGCCTTATTAGGTCGAATGCCTTCAGCAGTTGGATATCAACCGACGTTAGCTACAGAAATGGGGGCAATGCAAGAGAGAATCACCTCCACAAACAAAGGATCTATCACTTCTGTTCAAGCCGTATATGTTCCTGCTGATGATTTAACAGACCCAGCACCAGCTACAACTTTTGCTCACTTAGATGCAACAACAGTTCTTTCGCGTAAAATCTCAGAATTAGGAATCTATCCAGCAGTGGATCCACTTGACTCCACTTCTAGAATACTTACTGCTGATATTTTAGGTGATGAACATTACGATTGTGCTCAACGCGTAAAAGAGCTACTTCAGCGTTATAAAGAACTGCAAGATATTATTGCAATTTTAGGAATGGAAGAATTATCGGAAGAGGATAAATTAGCTGTGGGAAGGGCCAGAAGAGTTCAGCGTTTTCTTTCTCAGCCTTTTCATGTAGCAGAACAGTTTACTGGAATACCAGGGGTATTGGTTGATATTAAAGAAACTATTAAAGGGTTTAATATGATTATGGATGGAGAGTTAGATCACCTTCCAGAAGCAGCCTTCAACCTTAAAGGTTCGATCGAAGAAGCTATTGAAGCTGGGGACAAAATGTTATCTGAATCATAATGTATTTAGAAATAATATCTCCTGAAGCGAAAATTTTTAGCGGTGAAGTTACTTCGGTATCTGTCCCAGGTTTAAACGGATATTTCCAGATGTTGAACAACCACGCCCCAATAGTTTCTAGTCTTAAAACAGGAAATGTATTGATTGAAGGAAATCTTGAAATAAGTGATGAGTTTAAAAGTAAATTTGAAAAAGTTGATGGAAAAACTATTTTAAAAATTAAATCTGGCACTATCGAAATGAGCAAAAATAAACTTATTTTATTGTCAGATTAATCTTTAGATCTTCATGTATTTTTTTCAATATATCTTAGTCGATCATAAATTAAATCTATTTCCCAACCCCTATACTGTAGAGCAGAAATAAATTTTGCTTTTCTCCTAGATAAGCTAACTCCTTTTGATAATTTCCATATTTTTTCACTCAGACTCTTTAAAGTATCTATGTACTCATCATCATTTATTTCTTCAATAGCAGCTTTAATGTTATAATCACTTACTCTGTGGCTTTTTAATTGAAAAATAATTCTTTTTTTACCCCACTTTTTAATTCTAAATTTACCTCTACTAAAGCTTTTGGCAAACCTACTTTCATTTAAATAATTATCTTGAATTAGTCGACTAATTATTTGATCAATCCCAATAGAGATAATATTAATTCCCCTGAGCTTATCAACAACTTCTTTATGAGATCTTTCCTGATAAGCACAATAGTTTTCTAATAATTTTTGTGCTTCATCAATTGAATAGGATTTTTTATTCACACAACAAAGTTACTTCAAAAAAAAACCACCATAAACAAAATGTTTGTGGTGGTTTAAAATTATGCTCGAAGAGCTTTCTGGTCTTTATCCATAAAGCTATACTTCAAGTAGAGAAATGCATCTCTAGGTACAATTCGTATCCATTTTTTATATTCAAAATACCATTTGAGTTGGATGGATGGAAACCCTTCTTTCAAATAGGATGCAATAAATGGATGGACATGTAAAAAAACATGTTCATTTTTGTATTGCTTGTGCTTAACAACTTTGCTAAGTTCTGTGTTGATTTTATCAATTAAAACAATCGGAGCTTCTACTTCACCATTTATGTTAGGATTAGCTTCTTTCGTTTTAATATTCATCTCTGGTCGCACTCGTTGGCGAGTAATTTGAATTAGACCAAATCGACTAGGCGGTAAAATTTTATGCTTTGTCCGGTCATGACTCATTTCTTCTTTTAAATGCTCAAATAACTTTTTACGATTTTCATTAAAAGACATATCTATGAAATCTACTACTATAATGCCTCCCATATCTCTGAGTCTAAGCTGTCGAGCTATTTCGGATGCAGCAATAATATTAACTTCAAGAGCAGTATTTTCCTGGCCTCTTGATTTATTAGAACGATTTCCACTATTAACGTCAATGACGTGAAGAGCTTCCGTGTGTTCTATTACAAGGTAGGCACCGCGTTGCATTGATACTGTTTGTCCAAAAGCAGTTTTAATTTGCCTTTCAACTCCATATTTATCAAAAATTGGTGTTGTTTCAGTATACATTTTAACAATATCTCTCTTTTTGGGTGCAATACTTTCGACATATTCTTTCACTTCGTTAAAAATCTCTGGTTCATCAATATGAATACCAGTGAAGCTGTTATCAAAAATATCACGAAGAATGGAAGAGGATCGATTTATTTCACTCAATACTTTTGTTGGATATTTGTCAATTTTCTGCAATTTCCTGCAAAGGTTTTTCCAACGGTTTAGTAATTGTTGTAAATCTGCATCAAGTTCCGCTACTTTTTGCTCTTGGGCTACGGTACGTATAATGATACCAAAACCCTTTGGCCTTATACTTTGAACTAAACGCTTGAGTCGATTTTTTTCTTTATTTTCTTCTATCTTTTGAGAAATTGATACTCGATCTGAAAAAGGCATAAGAACCATAAATCGGCCCGCCAAGGATAGTTCTGAACTAACTCGAGGACCCTTTGTAGATATTGGCTCTTTTACAACCTGAACTAAAGTCGTGTCTTGACTTTTTAAAATCTCATCAATGTTTCCATCTTTTGATATTTCATTCTCAAATCTAAATCTTTTAAGTAAATAATCTTTGTGTTTACCTGTGGTTATCTGTTTTATAAATTTTAATAAAGAAGGAAGTTTAGGTCCTAAATCATGATAATGTAAGAAGCCATCTTTTTGGTGGCCAACATTTACAAATGCAGCATTAAGTCCTGGAATAGGTTTTCTGATTTTGGCAACAAAAATATCACCTACAGAAAACTTATTATCTTCAACTTCTTTGTTTAGCTCAATTAATTTTCCATCCTTGAGCAGGGCAAAATCAACAGCAGAGGAATTCGATCGGATAATCAGTTCTTTCTTCACTCTGATAATTTTTATAACTACAGCTTTAGAGCTATAGTTGGTTAAACAATAAATTTTCAGGTATTTAACCTGTGCTTTAGATATTTAACTAAAGCATTTCAAAGAACGTAGGTTTAATATTTTGAGTGCAATACCTGCTGCACTTATGCTTTTTTATGACGATTCGCTCTTCTGCGTTTTTTTCGCTTGTGAGTAGCAACCTTATGTCTTTTTCGTTTTTTACCGCTGGGCATATATGCTAGCTTTTAATTGTTATTAATTCAGTTATGATACAGCAACCTTGGCTTTAACACTATTCGTAAAAACCTTTGCTGGCTTGAACGCTGGAATGTTGTGGGCAGGTATTTTAACTGCTGTATTTTTTGATATGTTACGTCCAGTTTTTTCTGCACGGGTTTTAATAATAAAACTACCGAAACTACGTAAGTAAACATTTTCTCCGTTTTCTAACGATTGTTTCACCTCAGTCATGAAATTTTCAATAGTCGCTTGAACATCTACTTTGTCTATTCCGAGTTTATCTGAAATATTAGTTACGATATCCGCTTTAGTCATCTTCTTTTGTTTTAAATTATTAATTCATTTAAGGCTAGCAAATATATAAATTAATAACAATCTCTTTGCCATCTTTTTTATATTTAAGTGTCTAAGGTATATTTGAATGTATGATATTTTCCAAAACATTGATGAGTTGGTATAAAATTAACTCAAGAAGCCTTCCTTGGAGAGCTACGAAGGATCCATATAAGATATGGCTCTCTGAGATTATTTTACAGCAAACTAAAATTAAACAAGGACTTCCTTATTACAAGAAGTTTATTAAATCATTTCCAACAATATTTGACCTAGCGCGATCAAAAGAGGAAAATATTTATAAAATGTGGCAAGGTTTGGGTTACTATTCAAGGGCACAAAATCTACATCTAACAGCTAATCGAATAGTAAATGATTATAATGGAACTTTTCCAAATTCTCATGGCGAATTAAAAGGACTTAGAGGAATTGGGGATTATACTGCTAGCGCAATAGCTTCAATATGTTTTGATATTCCCGAAGCCGTTGTTGATGGAAATGTTTTTAGATTTTTAAGTCGATTTTATGGCATTAAAACTCCTATTGATTCAAAAAAAGGTTTTGACACTTTTAAAATTAAGGCAAATAAATTGATGAAAGGCCATTCTCCAGGAGATTTTAACCAGGCATTAATGGATTTTGGATCAATCTACCGTAAGCCATTATCGCCTAGTTGCAAAAATTGTGTTTTCTCCAAAAAATGTTATGCTCATAAAAACAAAAAAGTAGAATTTTACCCAATTAAAAAAGGTAAAATAAAAATAAAAACTAGATTTTTTAATTATCTAGTATTTAACAACTCTAAAAATCAAACTGTTTTAGAGCAGATAACATCAAAGGGCATTTGGTATAAGCTCTACCAATTTCCCATGATAGAATCTAAAAAAATCCTCAAAGAACCAACAGGTGAGTTTCAAGAAATAATTAATAAATATTCAAAGGAAACACCAAGTTCAATTAATTCAATTTTCAAAAATCCAATTGAGCACAAACTAAGTCATCAAAAGCTAATTATCCAGTTTTGGAGAGTCAGATTATCGGATAATTCCATACTTCCGTTAGAAAAAGAAAATGCATTTAAATTTCCTGTTCCAGTAGTAATTGAAAAATTTATGGTACAATTTTATAAGACGCTCACTTGATTTTCTATCTTTGATCGTATTGAATCTAAAAATAATTGTATTATGAGTGGGACATTAAATAAGGTTATGTTAATTGGACACTTAGGAGACGATGTCAAAATGCATTATTTTGATGGGGGAGGCTGTATAGGTAGGTTTCCTCTAGCAACAAATGAAAGTTACACAAACAAATCTTCTGGAGAAAAAGTCACTCAAACAGAATGGCACAACATAATTGTTAGAAATAAAGCTGCAGAGGTTTGCGAAAAGTATATTGGGAAAGGAGATAAAATTTATATTGAAGGTAAGCTTAAAACTAGGAAATGGCAAGATCAGGAAGGTAAAGACAGATATAGCACCGAGATAGTTGTTAATGAATTTACTTTTTTATCTGGAAAAGGGGAAGTTTTGCCGCAAAAAACAGAGATTCCAAATTCAAATCAGGAAACAAGTGATTCTAACAAAGAAGATGACCTTCCTTTTTAAAATCATATTACTATAAAATAATTTATGGACTTGTTCATTATTGTTCAATTCTTCTTATTAATAATCTTGCTGATTCTTTCTGCTTTGGTTTCTGGTTCTGAAATAGCTTTTTTTTCTTTAAGTAATTCCGAAATTGAAAATAATCTCGAAGAGAATGATAAAAAAGTCAAAACAATTAAAAATCTTCTTAAAAAACCAAAACGACTCTTAGCTACAATTTTGGTAACGAATAATTTTATAAATATTTCAATAGTTTTAATTTTCGCAAACATTAGTAGAGTCTTTTTTAAAGGAGCCTATAATCCGGTCTTTACATTACTAATTGAAATAGGTTTTGTAACCATAACAATACTTCTATTTGGAGAAATATTACCAAAAGTTTATGCCAATCGTAATCCTCTTAGGTTTGCGAAATTTATGTCTCAGCCAATAAAAATATTAGATTCCTATATTCTTTTTTTTCTGACGTATCCCATGAGTAAAATGACACATTTTTTAGAAAATAGATTTGGAAACCAAAATGAAAACTTTTCTGTTGATCAATTATCTCAAGCCCTAGAGCTGACTTCTGACAAAGAGACAACCAAAGAAGAGCAAAAAATTCTTCAGGAAATTGTAAACTTTGGAAACACAGACACAAAAGAAGTGATGTGTCCTCGGATAGATGTGTTTGCATTGTCTAAAAACGAAACTCTGAAAGAAATTATTCCAAAAATTATAGATAAGGGGTTTTCAAGAATCCCCATTTTCTCAGACCATCTAGATAAAGTAGAAGGGATTTTATATGTTAAGGATCTTCTTCCTCACTTTAATAATTTTAAATTTAACTGGACAAAATTATTAAAACAACCTTTTTATGTACCTGAAAACAAAAAATTAGATGATTTACTAACTGAATTTCAACAAAAAAAAATTCATTTAGCTATTGTTGTAGATGAATATGGGGGAACTTCAGGACTTGTAACTCTTGAAGATATTCTTGAAGAAATTGTTGGAGATATAAGTGATGAGTTTGATGATTTGGTATTGAGTTATTCGCAGCTAGATAAACATAATTTTATTTTTGACGGTAAAACAAGCTTGAAAGATTTTTATAAAGCCTTAGACTTAAAGGAAACTAGCTCATTTGACATAATTCGAGCCGATGCAGAAACATTAGCGGGCTTCTTATTGGAAGCTACTCAAGTTATGCCAAAACCAGGAACAAAATTTAAACTTGAAGGATATATTTTTGTAATTGAAACAATCGAAAACAATAGAATTCAAAGAATAAAAGTAACTATTCCACAATAAATGATTAGATATATTTTTTTGATTTTGTTAATTACAAGTTGTACGCAAGTCAAACAACCAAAGCCTAAAGGAAAATTGTCCCTTGACTTTCCAAAACCCTTGTATTCAATAAATAATGTGTCTCCACAATTTAGTTACGAATTCAATAATGTGGCTGAAATAGTTAGATCTTCAAGGGGACAAAATATTTTTTATCCTCGTATGAAGGCGACACTTTATCTTTCATATTCAGTAATTAAAAATAACTTAGACTCACTTCTAAACGACGCATACAAACTACCATCAAAGCACTTAAGAAAAGCAAAAGAAATACCCGAAAGAACTTTTATTAATCAAGAAAAAAAGGTTTATGGAACTATGTTTAATGTTATAGGTGATGCTGCTTCTCAAATACAATTTTTTCTAACAGACAGCACCAATAATTTTTTAATTGGCTCATTATATTTCTATGCCAAACCAAATTATGATTCCATATTACCGGCGGTTAAATACATTGAAAGGGATGTTATTAAACTAATTGAAACTTTTGAGTGGAATCAAAATTTAAAAAATAACTTTTAAAATTTCTAATTACATTTATAAAAACAAATAATAATACTATGAAAAACATATTATTTTCGATTATTGGTCTAAGTTGTTTTAATATTTATCCTCAGAAGGAGTATTTGGATATTTTATCAACTATTGATGAAAATAAAATAAAATATGAAAACACTGCAAATTCAATATGGAATTTGGCAGAGGTTGGTTATCAAGAAAAAGAAAGTAGTAAAATTCTTCAAGAAATTTTAAAAGAAGAGGGGTTTTTAATTGAAAAAGGTGTGGCTGGAATACCCACTGCCTTTGTAGCATCATTTGGATCAGGCTCACCTGAAATAGCCATTTTAGGAGAATATGATGCTCTTCCTGGACTATCTCAAAAAGCAACACCATATAAAATGTCGAATAATGGCAAAGCTGGTCATGCATGTGGTCATCATCTCTTTGGAACAGCTTCTGCAGCAGCAGCAATAGCAATAAAAAAGTATCTAATTATAAATAAAAAAAGTGGAACTGTTAAGTTTTTTGGATGCCCGGCAGAAGAAGGCGGTTCTGGAAAAGTGTACATGACTAAGGCTGGATTGTTTAACGATTCTGACGTTGCACTTCATTGGCACCCTTCATCATCAAATGGAGCAAGTCCAAAGCCCGCTTTAGCTAATAAGTCAGCCAAATTTAGATTTTATGGAGTTGCAGCTCATGCTGCAGCAGCTCCTGAAAAAGGAAGGTCTGCTTTGGATGCAATCGAGGCTATGAATTCTATGGTTAATATGATGCGTGAGCACGTAGATCAAAGTACTCGTATACATTATGTAATCACAAGAGGAGGTGAAGCTCCAAATGTGGTTCCTGCATTTGCAGAGGTGTACTATTATTCAAGACACCCCAGAAGAGATGAAGTCATCAAGATTTTTGACAGAATTGTAAATGCAGCAAAAGGAGCAGCGATTGGAACAGGAACCACAATGGATTTTGAAATGATTGGTGGAGTTCATGAAGTTCTTCATATTGAATCACTACAAAAACAGGTGCACAAAAACTTAGAAAAAATAGGAGGCTTTAACTATTCTGATAAAGAGCAACAATTTGCTGAAGAAATATCAAAAAGTCTTGGGATAAACCTTAACATGGAATATGTTAAAGGAGTGGAGCCTTATAATCCATCAATTGAAGCTAAAGGATCTGGATCAACTGATGTTGGCGATGTAAGTTTTACCCTTCCTACAGTTGGATTCGGAGCAGCCACGTGGGTTCCGGGAACTCCTGCTCATAGCTGGCAAGCTGTTGCAGCTGGAGGAACTAGTATTGGAATCAAAGGAATGCTTATTGCAGCCAAAACAATAGCACTTACTGGAATGCAATTATTAGATAACCCAAAATTAATTGATCAGGCAAAAAAAGAATTTTTTTTAAAAAGAGGTAAAGATTTTAAATACATTCCTTTAATTGGCGAGAGAGAACCAGCTTTAAACTACAGGAACTAATGAATTATAAATTTACAATTTTATTTTTGCTTTTCTTTCAAACTATAATTGGACAAGTTTATGAATGGAAAAATAATGAATCAGGTAATATCGTTACTTATAAAGTCCAAATGGATTCCAATTACCTAATAGAAACAGTTTTTCAAAATAATCCTTCTAAATTCATAAAAACTCAAGGTGGTTTTTATGAATCCAAAGGGGACACACTAATAATTAAACTTGAATTTAATTCAAACTTTATAAATGATAGTATAACTTATTTGAAGTATGTTTTTCCTGACAAAGCAAAAAAGACTTCAAATGTAAAGCAAGAACTCGATGGAAAATGGTTAATGGCAGGGAGGGTAGAGCCTGGCGGTAAAGTAAAAAGAAGGGATACGGGTCGCGCTAGAAAAACTCTAAAATTTTTAAAGAATGGATCTTTTCAATGGACAGCTTTTAACACTGAAACATTTCAATTTTATGGTTGTGGAGGAGGTAAATACTTAGCTGAAAATGGAGAGTATAAAGAATCGATAGACTATTTTTCAAGAGACAACACAAGGTCTGGTCAGACGTTGACTTTTAAATATGATCAAACAGGAAATGACTGGAATCACACTGGTTATAGTAGTAAAGGGAAGCCTTTGCATGAAATTTGGACCTTAAGAATAAAAGAATAATGGAAACACTAAGCGAGCTTTTAAAAATTTTGCATTTGGAAAAAATTAGTGATAAAAAATTCATAGGTCAAAATTACCCTGCCTCTTGGGGAAGAGTTTTTGGAGGTCAAATTTTAGCTCAGTCTCTTCATGCAGCCTATCAAACCGTTCCTAAAGATAGAATTGCTCACTCTTTACATGGCTATTTTATTTTAATGGGAGATATTAACTTACCAGTTGAATACGAAGTTGATAAAATTCGCGATGGAAAAAGCTTTACCACTAGAAGAGTAGTTGCTTATCAAAAGGGAAAAGCAATTTTTAATATGGCAGCATCTTTTCAAAAAGAAGAGATTGGTGTTGATCATCAAATTGATGCACCAAACATTTTACCTCCTGAAGTACTTACAAGTGACATGCAACAGGTTGAATTGATAAAAGATAAGAATCCTAACTATTATAAAAGTTTAAAAAAGGCTCAACTCAAGATGTTTGACATTAAGCCGGTAGAAATAATGTCACATATAGAAACAAAAAATGCTATTCCTTACAGTCACGTTTGGTTAAAAACTAAGGAAAAAGCTCAAATTAGCTTACCAGAAAAGCAACAATTATTAGCATTCTCTTCTGATATAAATTTGGTAGCTACCGCTACTAAGCCTCATAGAGAAATAATTAATCAAAAATCAGTTTTTATTGCAAGTATCGACCATGCAATGTGGTTTCACAGAGATTTTGAAATTGACGATTGGTTATTGTTTGCTGTGGATAGTCCTAGTGCATCGTCTGCTAGAGGGTTTACAAGAGGTAGTATTTTCTCAAAATCTGGAACTTTGGTTGCTTCAGTTACCCAAGAAGGTTTAATTCGATTGAAAAGATAAAATGATTTTAAACCAATATTTTTTTTAATTTTAAACCAAATTAATATTAGAAAGTGAAAAATAATTCATTCAGACCTCTGCCTGATTTTCTTACTATTTCAAAAAGCAAAATAGAAGGGGTTGGAGTCTTTGCCACTGAAAATATTCAGCCAGGAACTGACCTTGGAATGTCTCATGTTTTTGATTCTAGATTTCCAGATGGGTATATTCGATTATCCTTGGGGGGGTTTATAAATCACCATGAAATACCAAATTGTAAAGCGGTAGTTAACAACAAAGATAATGAGATAGGAGATGTTAAACATATAAGGTTACTTACAACAAAAAAAATAATGAAAGGTGAAGAGCTTACAGTAAGGTATATTATAAATGTTTTGGATAATCCTAAATGGGAATATGAATATGAAGTTTCACAATAAAAATCCGCGCACAAGTTCAGTTTAAACATGTACACGGATTAACAAAATCAATCAAACGTCAAAATTTATTTAGACATTTAAAGATAAATTTTACAATGTTAAGAAAATCCCAACACAGGGTTAAAGTGAAGTTAAAAAATAATTATGTTAAAAATAAAGTCCATTTTCATAGTTTTATTTTTCGCCTCTTGTGGACAAAAACTAGATAAGAGTTTTATTGAAGGAAACCAATTATTTAAAAACTTCGAGAATCTACTTTCTCCTGAGGATTATGCTAAAACTATTTATTTTTACAAAGATCAAAACGGATTATGGAGAGATAAAAATGATTCATTAGTTAATGTCAATATTCCCTATAAGAATGATTATTTTACTTTTAGCAACTCTTTTATCAATCAAAATGAAGGAAATGATAAAGGAACTAATTCAAGATATATTTCAACGTATGAAGATGGAGTTTTAGTAAACGAATACTACGAATTAGACAATTTAATCTTGGATTCAACACCACAACCTAAAAGTATATTTATAGTTTTCTTAAATAAAAATAGAGTAGTTTTTAAATGTCAATTATTTTCAGCTGAAGGGGATTTGCTTAAAGCATCTAACAAGAATTTTCTACAACAGATAAGAAGGGTCAGAGATTAAACTTAAATATGTTAATCAAATTCTTTTTTTAATATAGAGATATGTCTTTTAAGTCGTTCAATATCAAATTCTATTGTTCCATTATAAACACCTCTAATGTATCCTTCGGGATCAACTAAAATGAAGTTTTCTGTGTGAATAAAATCTGATTTATTTTGATTTTTAAAATAGTTTTCATCAGCAAAATATCCATTTCTAGCAATACTATATACTTTTTCTTTATCCCCCGTTAATAGGTTCCATTTATAGGAATCTACATTATTAGCTATCGAATAGTTCTTTAGTTGATCTACTTTGTCAATCCAGGGCATTACAGAAAAAGAAACCAGTTTAATAATTGAGTCAGACTTGTAATACTGTTGAATATTGTACATATTCTTAGTTAGTTTGGGGCAAATACCAGGGCATGTTGTGAAAAAAAAATCTGCTATTTGAATTGTACCTTTATAATCATCATTCGTTATAATTTTACCATTCTGATTTTTAAACGAAAATGGTGGGACTAAATGGGTTTTTATTTCCCAATCAGGAGTAAGTTCAGGGGTATTAAAATATGGCAAATAACCAGAGGTCATATTTTTTTCACCATTTGTTAGACTAGATTGATTATTTGAATTACAAACAAACAAAAAACAAACAAAAAACATCAATATAAAAACACGCATAAATCTAATTATTCTTTAACTCTAAGTAAGAAACTCCTTCACATTTTTTTAAACCAATTAAGCCAAATCGTTCTCCATTAACAACAAAATAATTTGCTCTTATTGATCCGTCATTCCTCCACAATTTTTGAGAGCCACTTTCTTTTCCATTAACATAATTAAATATTTTGTAGATGGCTCCGGAAAGAAACCACTCTTTTACTGAACCATTATATTCCCCCTTTTGATTAAAAAAATATTTATATTTTGGATTTCCATTTTCCCAATACCCGATATGTTCATTTATTTTTACACCTTTTGAATACCATCTTATTGATGCAATAGTGCCAGACATATACCAATACTTTTCAAGGCCATGTTTTAGCCCGTTCGAGTAAAGGGTTTCATTTTTTTTAATTTTGCTGTCATTGTAAAATCCAACTAAATTCCCTGAAAATTTTTTATTTTCATAGAAGAGAACACCGTTTTTAATTTCAATACTCCCATTATTTTCATCAATAATTAATGACTTTTCTTGGCAAGAAAGTAGAATTAAAACTGCTATTAGCTTTAAATAATTCACCTAATTAGATATATTTCCAGGGGTTCCATAAAATCCACTTCCATTGATATATGGATCATCACTAGTTACATGATAGTGGTATATTCCATCTGGAAAATCACTTGTAGTTCCAATGTGTCCATGATATAAATCAAGATCAGAACTTGACAATATCTGTCCATTTTCAAGAGGCCCATAAACAGGAAATCCATCCGCTAATATTCCTAGAAAAGCATCTCGTCCAAATTGATCAGTTAAGTACTTCGGTTCGATATGATAGTGGTAGGCTCCTTGAGGCTGAGGGTGCCCCAACCACTGGTCAAAGCTATTAATTTCTCTGGTCAATGGTTGGTCTGGCCCTGCGTATTGATTGTAAAAAACAACTCCATTTCTCGACACACCCATTGCTCCTAGTGGTGTTGGACTGTGAATGGATGCTTCAGAAGGGTAAAGTGGTATAGAGAAAGTTATATTTTGAGATAAAATCCTATTGGGGTTTAAATTAAAATCTGGATTTGAACCAGTATAATTTTCATGCAATGAATTATTCTCATCCCAATAAGGACTTGTATGATTTGGAAGATCATCAGTCGTAAATACAACACTGTTTGAAAGTAATTGATAGTTCAAGCCAGTACCTTCAAATTTTGAAAGGACAGGCGTTATATTGTAATTCGTGAGGAGATTTTCCTCCTTGGACCCATTGTCCGAACTGGAACAATTATAGAGTAAAAAGACTAACATTAAAAAATAAATATTTTTTGTTTTAACAACAAATGAAAACATAATTATAAAAATTAATAAATTTAAATTTTTTGTGGATTTTTAAAATTACTCTCTTTTAACTTATATTTATATAAATATGAAATATTTTAACAGCATATTTTATATTAAAAAAATATTTATGAATTCAAACACTCCAATTGTCCCGTGTTTAATTGGAAATTCATGGGAAATAATACAGACTGATAAATATACAAATGTTTTCAACCCAGCAACTGAAAGCATAATAGCCAGGACCCCGATGTGTAATTCTAAATTAGTTGAAAAAGCAATTGATTCTGCAAAGAAAGCTTTTGTTGGTTGGTCAAAAGAGCCAGCTACGAGTCGAGCTAGTATACTTTTCAATTATAGAACTCTTATCAAGGAAAATTTTGAAGAGATAGCAAGGTTAATTTCAACTGAAAACGGTAAAACTATTTCAGAGGCTAGAGGAGATATTCAAAGGGGATTTGAAGTTGTTGAGTTTGCCTGTGGAATCGCCGAACATCAAAAAGGAGAATCTCTAAATCAAATTGCTGAAAATATTGACGCCTTAAGTTCAAGAGAACCATTAGGTGTTTGCGCAGGAATAAGTCCTTTCAATTTTCCGGCAATGGTACCTATGTGGATGTTTCCCATTGCCTTAGCTTGTGGAAATACATTTATTTTAAAGCCAAGTGAAAAAGTTCCTTTAACAGCAGTTAGGCTTACAGAACTACTTCAAGAAGCTGGATTACCTCAAGGTGTAATGAATTTAGTTCACGGAGGGAAAGAGGTGGTAGACACTTTATGTAGTCATCCAGATATATCGGCTATTAGTTTTGTCGGATCCTCTACAATAGCAAAGTATGTATACTCTCTCGGAAGTCAAAATGGAAAAAGAGTTCAAGCAGGAGGTGCAGCTAAAAACGCCTTAGTTGTAATGCCAGACGCTGATCCGGAATCTACATTAAGAGCAGTAATGAGTGCTTCTTTTGGATGTGCAGGTCAGAGATGTATGGCTGGATCTCTTTTAATAGGAGTAGGAGGTATAGGCGAGTCTTTAAAAGAAAAAATAGTATTTGAAATGGATAATCTTAAGGTGGGAAATCCGCTTAAAGATTTGGAGACAAACATGGGTCCTGTTATTGATAAAAATTCACAGTTAAGAATAGCGGAAGTAATTAACAAAGTATCCAAAGAAGCAAAATTAGCTAGAGATGGGAGAGATCTTATCAATAATAATGGGTTTTTTGTTGGACCTACACTTTTCACAGACGTAAATCCAAAAAACACAATTTTCAAACAAGAAGTTTTTGGACCTGTTTTATCAATGATGAACCCTAAAAACCTTGAACAAGCAATTTCATGGACTAATCAATTGAATTATGGAAATGGAGCTAGTATTTTTACTCAAAGCGGAGCTGCGGCAAAAGAATTCAGATCAAATATTCAGTGTGGAATGATTGGAGTTAATGTAGGGGTTCCAGCACCAATGTCAATGTTTCCTTTTTCTGGATGGAACGATTCTTTTTATGGTGATCTTCACATGCAGGGTAATGAAGGAATACAATTTTACACAAGACATAAAGTTACTCTTTCTAGATGGGATAATACTTACGAAAATAAATCTGGCTGGTAATATTCTAAAACATTTCAATAAAATTCTTTATCATCTATTGTTTAGAAGGCATCCTCAGTTGAATTATAATTGAAGATAAGACCGTAATTAATCCAATTAAGATTATTGAAAATTGAATTCCGAAAAAGTCAGCGGTAATCCCTGATATTATAGCTCCAACAGCATATCCTAAATCTCTCCAAAGTCTAAAAGCACCAATACTTTCTGCTCTTTGTAGTGGGGAAGATTCTTCTGCAATGGCAGTTAAAAAAGTTGGATACACTACAGCAGTTCCAATACCAAGTAGTATGCTTAAAAAAAGAAGTATTGAAAAATTGTTTACAAATGGTAAGAATAAAATTGAAATACCTTGCAGAAGCATGCCCCAAAACAGCATCTTTTTTTTAGAGTAAAAATCTGACATTTTCCCAGTAAACAACTGACCAATTCCCCAAAAAGTTGGATAAGCAGCTGCTATTAAACCAATTTCTTCTGTATTTAAATTTATTGACAATAAAAGAATTGGAAGTAATCCCCATATCATACCATCGTTAAGATTGTTTATTAAGCCTGCTTGAGTTACAGAGCTGAGTGTTTTGTTTTTAAATGTTGTTTCAATAAAAACATTTTCAACTGAATTTGATTTGTTTGTTTTTGTTTCAATTTCAATAAATGATTTAGTTTCTTTAACAAACAAAATAGTAGTCAAAAGACCTGATATTGCAACAAATATTCCAATATAAAAAGGATAGGGTGTTATACCATATTTATTGGCAATAAATCCACTTAAATAAGCTGTTATTCCTACTGCAAAATAACCTGAAAATTCATTTAAACCCATAGCAAAGCCTCTGTCTTTTTCACCCACTAGATCTATCTTCATATTAACTGTACTACTCCATGTAAGACCTTGGTTTATCCCTAAAAGAATGTTTGCAAAAACAACCCAACCCCACAAATTCGCATTAATTAAAATTAAAGGAACTGGTATCGCAAATAACCACCCAATAATTAATAATTTCTTTCTCCCTAAAAAGTTAGCTAATTTTCCAAAAGCGAAGTTTGTAAGTGCCTTGGTTATTCCAAAAGCAATTATAAAAGAAAGAATAGCAGATTTTGAAGAAATGTTAAAGTTTTCAGAAGCAAACTGAGGGATGATCGTTCTTTCTATTCCTATCATTCCTCCAACAAAAGCATTGACAACTAGTAATAAAATAAATTGAGGCAAGTTTTCTTTTAAGCCAAGTTTTTCTGTTTTATGAATCAAAATTGAGTGTTATATTTTAAAAAATTGAAGGAATATTAAATCACATTGGAATAAAACCTGAAATATAATACCCTATTTCATCATCTGCTATCATTTCAACCATATCAAAAAATGATTCTTTTGGATATCCGTACTCAAAGTCATATTCAACTTTTAACGAGAATGGCTCTTGGATAATTCGTCTCTCAATTTCATCAAATAATTTATTTATAGTTAACGGCAAACCCTCATAGCCCCATTCATCATTTCCAGCTACTGAATCGAGAGTATTTTCATTTACAGTAACATGATAAGGCTCAGAATTTACACAAAAACAGCTAACTCTGAAGCTCATTGCATAGGAAGTGATGTTGGAATCTATCCACTTTTTTTTATTTAAATTAAGGTCATCAAGAGCAGAACAAATTTTTTCAGAAAACTCACATTCTATTTTTGTTTCGTTTTTTGAGCAATTCAGAAGAACAAAGCATAAAAAAAAAGCTAAAGTTTTTCTCATAAAACAAAGATGAAATAATTTTTTAAATACTTTATTGGAATAGCTTACAAATATATATTTACAGATTAAAGTGATTAAATAATGAAAAAATATATTTTAAAAGTCTAATTAATTCAGGAAAGCTAGTTTTAATTGGTAATGTGATTGGGAGAAAAGAAATTGAGGCAGTTTATACAACCAAAAAAGAAAGAAATTTACTTAACGATAGAAGTTATTATTTAACTTTGAGAGTAATGAGTATAACTAATTTAATCATTTATTCTTTCTGAGAAAAAAAAGTATTGATTTAACTAATTGTCCAGTTGGATTATGAGATATAAAACGCATCCTACTTTTGTTGCCAAGTGCTTTCATTTACAAAGGATTTTAAATTTTGCGCAAAGGTAAGGTTAAACAAATAATGATAATAATTAAATGATTGAAATATTTAAAAAAAATTAGATAGAAAATTTAGTTATTTTTTCTCTCTGAGAATAACTTCTTTTTTTCTTTGGAACTCCTAAATGATTTGTTAACTGAAATCTTTTTGATTAATAGAGAGCCAGAATTAACAGAACCTCTAGTGGAAAGATTTTTTTTAGAAGAATTAGGATAATTTGACTGAACTATCTTTTTTGGTTTTGAATGTGAATTAGATAAATCCAATGCTTTGGATTTTGATGAACTCACAATATTACTTTTTATGTTTTTTGGTTTTGGCTTAAGACTTGACCAAGAAGAATTATCAGAAGGCTTAATTACTCTCCAGTTTTTAGAGTAAAACTTTTCAGATTTAGCTGATTTTTGAGCATAACTAAAACTGACTGTAAATATTAAAACAACAAAAAGAACACTAATTTTTTTCATTACAAAAATTAAATATATCTAATATAACTAATTTAAAAGATTTAAAAAACTATAATGGTTGAATTTATTTTTTTAGTGAGACCGGATTTGCTATATCAGAAGTAACATATGCCTCTGGATTAACCTTTTTTATAATTCGGATTACATCTTTTCTTTTTCTTCTTGGAACGATGCTCCAACAAACCCTTACACCACCGTCTCTTCCTTCACCATTAATTACTGTAACAAGATATCCTTTTTCTCTGAGTGCTGAGGCTACACTTGGAGATTCTACAGAAGAAAAAACCCGTATAACAATACTTCCAACACCAATAGTGTTTTCGAGATAAGATCCCAGAAAAGTTCCAGAAGCAAACCCCAGAGCATATCCGATAATTAAAATCGGATCATTAACATCCCTTACTACTTTTGAAACTGCAATAACCCAAATACCTGATTCGACTAATCCAATCAAAGCGGCATAAAAAGATCTATTTTTACTTACAAGTAGAGCCCTTATTGTTCCTAGACTCTGATCAGCTAATCTCAGAAAAAAAATTGAAATAGCTGATATTAAAATTTCCATGCATATTTAATTAACCAAAATAGCTCCAATGCCACTTTTTTGGCAATCTACATTAAATTGAATAATTTTTGGTTTAATTATGTTGTTAGCTTCGTATTTATACTCTTCCCATTTTTTATTTAGCTCAATCATTTTATTTTTTGCACCAATTGTTAATTTCGGGAGTTCACTGTCTACAGCATTTATTAGAGTTAAATAGTGTGCTGTAAATCCATTTTCAAAGTTTTCAACATCATCATATGCTTTGGAAAGTCTTTGAACCATTGTTTTATCCCATTTTCTTAATTCTAAAATTAAACTTTCAGCCTTTTGAGTAAGCTCTTTTTTACCATTCGAATTTAAGTCAGATTTTAAAGTGATCAATTTATTTTCAATCTCATGAAACTCATTTGTCATACTCGTCATTTCATTATAAGTATTTTCAGTACTTGTCATAAAAATATGATACGAATTATGATCACTATCTGAAACAGATAACATTGGATTATTAGTTATTTGAGATGTAACTTCAAACGTTTTGTCTAAAAACGAGAGTGTTACTTTATAATTTCCTGGAATTGCTTTATGCCCCCTAAAACTACCTTCAATATATGCTTCTGGGATACCCTTAAGCATTAAATGCCTCATATCCCAAACAAACCTATTTATCCCCGTGTTCGAGCTTAAAATACTTTTTTTAGGTGGAGCCCCTTCATAATTAACATAATCAGAATCTTGAACAGAGCTAAATGTATTTACTATTTTACCCGTCATATCAGTAATAGTAAGTTTTACTTCCTGATTATTTTTAAGCTCAGGTAAATCGTAATAAAAAACCATTCCACTTGGAGGATTAACTCCTTGAAGTAGATCTGTTCCGGTTGCAGAATTATTATTCATAGAACTATACCAGTTGGGTAGGGGTGTTTTTTCAGTTTGGAAGAGTTTTCCTTCAGAGTGTTTCGAATCATATTGTCGAAGTATATTAAGATCATCAAGAATCCAAAAAGCTCTTCCTTGGGTAGCAATTACAAGGTCACTCCCTTTTACTTTCATATCTGTAATTGGAACTACAGGGAGGTTTAAATTTAATTTTGACCAATCTGTGCCTCCATTCCATGAAATATATAATCCATTTTGAGTTCCAACATAAAGTAAGTTCTTTTTTGAAATATCTTCTCGGATTACCCTTGTAAAATCTCCCATTAAGATTCCTTTTGAAATATTCTTCCATGTTTTCCCATAATTTACAGACTTAAAGATCGAGGGACTATGATCATTAAACTTATATCGAGTAGCAGCTATATAAAGGGTTCCTGGATCATGTGGAGAAACTTCAATAGCATTAATCAAGGTTTCATTCAAGCCTTTAGGGGTAATATTCTTCCATGTTTCCCCATTGTCTTTGGTAATATAAACAAGGCCATCGTCACTTCCCGTGTAAATTAATCCAGCTTCATGTTTAGATTCAATTACATAACTTAAAGTTCCATAATTTTCTGCTCCAACTGCTTCTACTGTATACGGTCCTCCTCCTTTTCCTTGTTTATCGTCTTGGTTTCTTGTTAAATCTGGAGAAACCACATCCCAGGAGGCCCCATCGTCTCGAGTCCTGAGCAAGTATTGAGCACCATGATAATAAGTATTAGTTTCATGATTAGATTTAATAATTGGAGCATTCCAGTTAAATAAATACTTCATGTCTCTTGCAGCTAAACCAAGATATAAATTTGGTTCAATCATAATCTTTGTGCTTTGCTTGGATTTTGTGTCAAGCATTTCTATTGATCCTAAATAACTTCCCCCTACAGCTTTTGTGGGATTTTCAGGGTCAAAAGCTATGAAAGCACTTTCTCCTCCAGCTGAAGCAGTCCAATCATGTTTACCAATCCCGCCAGAACCTATCCCAATATTTGAAATTTTAACAGAGCTGTTGTCTTGTTGCCCCCCGTAAACATTGTAGGGAAACAAATTGTCAGTTATTACTCTGTAAAATTGGCCGGTTGGCATGTTGTCGATTCTTGACCAGTTTTTTCCTCCATCAAAAGTAATTTCAGAACCTCCATCATTAGAGATAAGCATATTTTTAGAGTTTTCAGGATTAATCCATAAATCATGGTAATCCCCGTGATGTGTATCCACCTCTTCCCAATCAACCCCTCCATTAATTGACTTATAGGTTGAGGCACTTAGAACATAAACAACATTTTCATTGTTCGGGTCAAGAGATAATTCGATATAGTACCAGGCTCTTTGAAGAAGCCTATGGTCATTTGTAATTCTTTCCCAAGAATTTCCTCCGTTTTTTGAGAGAAAAAGTCCTCCTTTTTCTTCTTCAGATACACTTTCAATTAATGAGTATACCCAATTCGAATTTGCAGGTGAAACCGCAATTGCCATTTTCCCCTTTTCTTTTGGAATACCATTTTCTATTTTTTTCCATGTTTCTCCAAAATCTATGGATTTGTATAATCCACTTCCTGGCCCTCCACTTATGACTTTCCAGGGAGTTCTCATATGGTCCCACATTGCAGCATACAAAACATTTGGATGATTTATGTCTAACGATAATTCACTTGATCCAGTCGAAGAGTTTACATATAAAACTTTTTTCCATGATTTTCCTCCATCTACAGACTTATAGATTCCTCTTTCACTAGATTTTCCATGTAATGCTCCTTGGGCCGCAACCCATAAAATATCTGGATTATCAGGATGAATCTGTATTCTAGAAATATGTTGTGTTTTTTTCAAACCAATATTTGTCCAGGTCAAGCCAGCATCTAAGGATTTATAAACACCATCACCATGAGCAGTCATTACTCCCCTGGGAGCATGTTCTCCCATACCAACATAAACTATATTTGGATTACTATTTGAAACAGAAATTGCACCCACTGATCCAGAGGAAAAGAAACCATCAGAAATATTATTCCAATGCTGTCCAGCATCTTTTGTTTTCCATACCCCACCTCCAGTTGTTGTCATATAATAAGTTAAAGGATCTCCTTTAACCCCACTTCCAGCGTTAGATCTTCCCCCTCTAAAAGGGCCAATATTTCTAAATTTAAGGGTATTAAATATGGAGTCTAAAGTTTGACTTTGAGAATTAAAGCAACAAAGTATAAATAGAGTTATAAAAAAATGATTTTTCATTGTGAATCTGTTAATTGAATTTAAATTAAAGAAATACTTTTAGTAATGAAAAGTAATAGTAATATTTTTTATAATTAAGAATTGAACTAACTTGAAATAAAACTTAGAATATGAAAAAAATATTTACCATTACAATACTGTTTTTTTGTTTTCAGCTATCAGCTCAGGACGAAGAAAATACAAGGAATGAACTTGAATTTCCTGAAGAAGTATATCCTATAAAAAGAGTCTCTTTAGGCTTGAAGCTTGGAGTTCCAAATATGGCATCAGGGACATTCGAATATGTTCTTCCTGTTTTAAAAAATAAAATAGCACCTTATATCAATTATGGAGCATACAATCTGGAAGTTGATATGACACAAATTGACCTATCTTATTCAGAGTTTGGGGTTAAATACTATTTTAATGAAAAAGGAAAAGGTTTCTACGCAGGACTTGGAATATCAAGCTTTGCATCATCACTAATATATAACGATGTTAGTTTGAGTGGAGGAATGTCTGGAACAGGAAAAGTTGATTTAAATATAGACACTACAATACTAAAATTTGGATTAAAAACGGGAGGCACACTATTTTTCAGTTTTGAACTAGGGTATGGTTTTGGGTCGATTCCCGACTCTCTGACTTTTAACGCTATTTCATCCAATGGAATTACTGAGAATGTCACAGAAGAAATACCAAGTATTCCTGGAATTGGATCTGGAGGGATCGTAGTAGGAAATATTGGATTTGGAATTTCATTTTAGAAAACCAATTGTTAGATAAAAATAGAGAGTCACAGACTCAAATAGATATGAGAACTGTTACTCATCAAACAAGAAATATAATAAAGAACTGCGGAGTTAAAAAAGAGTTTAAAACCGCAGTTCAACCAAGAAACAAATTTTAACCTTGGCTTTAATGTATCAAAGCCAAGGTTTATATTATAACAACCAATCATAAAATTGTATGAAAAGCTTATTTAGGGTGTTATAATTAAATTGGATACTCAAAACTTTTAAAGAACTTATTTAAAACTATTCTAAATAGAGTTCAAATATAGTATATATTATTATTTAGAACAAGTATAAATAATACTTTTATTATTATAATTTATCCTAAAATATTTTTTAACAAACAACAACAAATAGCAAAAAATAGCAAAAAATGGCAAAAAAAGACTAAAAAACATCAAAAAATGGTCAAAATTGATAAAAAATAAAAGAAGAAGTTTTATGAAAATTTAATTTCGAATACAACTTTAAAAAGGTAAATTATTTAAATCTACGTTTCCTCCTGAAATTATTATTCCAACTTTTTTGTCTTTGAAAAACTCTTTATTTTTTAAAACAGCAGCTAAGGGAAGCGAACAAGAAGGTTCACAAACTATTTTTAATCTTTCCCAAATTATTTTCATTGATTCAATTATTTCTTGTTCTGTAATTCTAATTATCGAATGAACTTCTTCTTTTATTATTGGAAAATTCTTATCTCCTAATTGGGTTTTTAATCCATCTGCAATTGTGTTTGTCGTAACGTTTGTTTCTATTTTTCCACTAATTAAAGAGCGATAAGCATCATCGGCTTCATAGGGTTCCGCTCCAATAATTTTACAATTATTACCAAAATATTTTGCTGCCAGTGCACTACCAGCAATTAAACCCCCACCTCCAACAGGGGCAAGTACATATTCTAAGTCATTATGACTTTCTATTAGTTCTTTGCACGCAGTTCCTTGTCCAAGAATCACATTATCATCATTGGAAGGATGGATAAAAGTTGCTCCCTTTACTCTTACGATCTCACTAGCAGCAATTTCTCTTGCTTTTAGATTTGGCTCACATTCAATCAGCTCTCCCTTATACCCTTTAACAGCAGTTTTTTTTATTTCTGTTGCAGTAGAGGGCATGACTATGTATGCTTTTACACCGATACTAGATGCAGCTAAAGATAAGGCTTGTGCAAAATTCCCAGATGAATGGGTAACTACTCCTTTTCTTTTTTCTTCCTCCGAAAGTTGCAGAATTGCATTAGTTGCTCCTCTCATTTTGAAAGCCCCCATTTTCTGAAAATTATCACATTTAAAATACATATCAGATCCTGTCATTTCATTTATTAAAGTTGATTTAATAATTGGCGTGTCGTGAATAAATGGTTTTATGCGATTATGACATTCTATCAGATCAATTTTATTCATTTTTAGATTTTTACAGATTAGATATTAATATTATCACTTAATATTATGTTTCTTGATGAAGATCCAACTTTTATTGAATAGGTTCCTGACTCAACTTTCCACTTATTTTCTTTCTCACTCCAATATGAAAAGTCTGATACGGGAATATTAAAATCAAGTTTAAAAAATTCATTTGGACTTAAATCTGGTGTTTTCGAAAAAGCTTTTAATTCTTTAATTGGCCTATCAATTTTACTATTTATTTTAGAAATGTATATCTGAACAACCTCTTTCCCTTTAAAATCTCCAGTATTTGTGATTTTTAAAGAAACATCAATTGCTAATCCATTGTTATTAATTTCTAGCTCTGAATATTTAAAATTAGTATACGAAAGACCATAACCAAAAGGATAAGAAACATCTATTTTGGACGTATCAAAATGTCTATATCCAACATAGATTCCCTCTTCATATAACGTAAAGTCTTTATTTTTTATTTGCTCTTCTTTTACTTTTTCATCCTCTTTTTCAATTGGAATAAGAGATAAAATATTTACTGATTCTGGCTCTAGTGGAAAATTTTCTGATGATAAATGATCTCCTAGATTAATCGGAAATGTCATCGGTAGCTTACCGCTTGGATTAACTATTCCAGAAATTATATCAGTTACTGAATTCCCCCCTTCTTGACCACCTTGCCAAGCTAATAAAATTGAATCAGGAAGCTTCTTCCATGAATTTGTTTCAATGACACCACCTATGTTTAATACAACAAGTACCTTTTTATTTAATGAATGAAACTCTTGACAAGTCATTTTAATCATATTAATTTCTTTCTTTGATAACATAAAATCATTCTCCTCTTGTCTATCTACGAATTCACCACTATTTCTACCGATGGTAATTATAGCCATATCTGAACTTTGGGCTGCATTTCTCAAAAGCTCTCTTGAATAATCCATTTCAGGGGGATGGTAAGGAGTTAGAATTGAAAATGGAAACTCAGGCTTTGTAAACTCTTTTTTATTTAATTGAAAATGATTTAAAAAGGCATTTTTAGTGACAGAATTAATTTCAAACCCTAAATTTTCAAGACCATCTTCCAACGACACAGTATATGCTTCGTTTACATCTCCAGAACCACTCCCTCCACTAATAAAATTATATGAAGTTATTCCTATTAAAGCAATATTTTTTTTAGTTTTAATAGGAAGCATACCATCGTTTTTAAGAAGTACCATTCCTTCTGCTGCAGACCTTCTATTTACCTCAGCATGCTTAATTAAATCTGGATTATTATCATATTCGAAATCCTGCATTTTTTTTGATCTTAATATTATATTAAGAATTCGTTTAACAGCCAGATCAATATTTTTTATGGGTAATTTACCGTTATCAAAGGATTTCTTTAAATTTTGCCACTGACTTTTTGTTCCTGGTTCAAGAAGATCATTACCTGCATTTATTTGTTCTGTAGCATTATTTCCTGCAAACCAATCCGTCATAACCATACCTTTAAAACCCCACTCTGATTTTAAAATATCAGTAAGTAGGTGCTTATTCTCAGAGGAATAAATACCATTTATTTTATTGTATGAAGTCATTATACTCCAGGGCTGTGATTTTTTTACAATAATCTCAAAACCTTTTAAATAAATCTCACGTAATGCTCTTTCAGAAACAATTGCATCATTATATTTTCTTGAATTTTCTTGATTATTAGCAACGAAGTGCTTAACAGAAGAACCAACACCGTTTGATTCGATTCCATTAACCATGGATGCGCCAATATTACCACTCAAAACAGGATCTTCTGAATAATATTCAAAGTTTCTTCCACAAAGTGGATTTCTATGAATATTAGCACCGGGCCCTAAAATAATATCTATACCATACCTTAAGGCTTCGTTTCCCATCGCATTTCCAACTTCTGAAACTAAATCAGTGTTCCAGGTCGAGGCTAAAGAACTAGCAATTGGAAAGGCAGTGCAATAATATGTTTTTTCATCGTCTTCTCTCACAGGATTAATTCTAAGTCCTGCAGGTCCATCCGATAAATACAAGCTTGGAATACCAAGTCTAGGGATAGAGACAATAGTCCCAACAGCTCCGGAAATTCCTGACTTATCTAATCCAAGAGCTGATTTCATTCCTGAACCCTTAAGTAAATGAATTTTTTCTTCAGTAGTCATTTTAGATAACAGATCATCTACCCTGAATTCAATTGACTGAAGAGAGTCTTCATAAATATCAAGAAGCTTATTATTATTTCTGTCAATGAATTTTACGCCATTGGTGTTAATTTCTTCAGTATAAAATTCTTTTGAGGAATATTGATCTTCAAAGCCAAACATTTCGGACCATAAATTTAAACTAAAGTATATTCCATAGACAAGTAATAAAACACTTACTGTTAAAGAAATTTTTAAAATAGTTCTTATAGATCTTTTCATATTTCTAATATAATATAATATTAAAAGGAAGGCAATATTGTCTGATATTACTTTTCGATCAGAACCTAGATCGACTGCCATTTAACAGCTAGTCAAAGAAGTAATAATAATTAAATATAGAATTTTCGTCATTAGTAATTTTTATTAATTATTTTAACATTTGATAGTAAATTAATCTCTAAGCAAATATTTTGCAGAAAGTCAATAATATGAATAAAAATATTTTAAAATATTTCACGGATTTTTTAATGGTTTTCCTGGCTATTTCCTTAGGGTTCTTAGCTGATAATTTCAGAGAGAACTATTCTATTAAAAAAGATCTTTCAAAAAACTACGAATCCCTCGTTAATGACCTAAGACAAGATTCAATAAATATGTCAGTAATTTTATCAAGAGATGAGTCAAAAAACTTTAAGAGCCTAGTTAAGCTAAATGATCTGGTATATAACTACCATAAAAAAAATATTGGATGGAGTCAAATGAAAAAAGAAATTAAAACTCTTGAAATGCTTCCCGCTTATGGAACTTTGTTTATGGATAATCCCACATTTAAAAATATGCAATCTTCTGGACTACTAAGTGCTATTACTAACGAAAACATAAAGAATGAATTGTCGTATTATTATGAGGTTTTGTTAAAAAGACTTTCAGACAATAACGCTAATTTTGATAAAATTGGAATTGAATTTTACAACAAAAATTTTCCTTTTGTTTCATTGTCATTTTTTGGTCGATTTGTTTTTGGGGAGTCAATCGCCAAAAAACCTGATGACTATTTAGATATTCAATTAGAACTGGAAACTTCAAAAAAGATAATTACTTCTGAAAAATTAATGTTTGATCTTGATGCATACACTGGAGAGTATTTATTTTATAAAAGTATAATTAAGTCTGTATATGAAAAGAATCAAAGCTTACTTAAGAATCTATATTTAATTGTGAAATAAAAAAAGGCCTCATTTGACAGAGACCTTTTTATAAATTTAAAGTTTTGGAATTCCATTTGAAATCGCAGATATATCAGCAACTCCATAGGTGTCTGTTTTAAAATTCACAAGATTTGGGTGAGCAACAATACCTTTCCAAAGCTCAGAATCTAGATATGCGTCAACAGATTCTTGACTTGAAAAATAATAAACTCCTCCAAAAACACCTTTATCTACGTTACCAATAAAGGTTTTTCCAATTAATCCTTTAACGTTTTCTGATGTAAAATTAGGAGCTACTTCTGCTCCAAGCTTTGCATGATCTTCAAGACTCATGTTTTCTAATTCATAGTTAACAACCAGTACACTTAGTCCTTCTGCATCAAGAGTTTCTCTTGAAGTATTTCTTTTAGAAGCAACTCCGTTACTGATTTTGGAGATACCAGCACTTCCATATTTATCTGTTTTAAAATTCACAAGATTTGGGTGAGCAACAATACCTTTCCAAAGCTCAGAATCTAGATATGCGTCAACAGATTCTTGACTAGAAAAATAATAGACTCCTCCAAAAACACCTTTATCCACATTGCCAATAAAGGATTTTCCAATTAATCCCTTAACATTTTCTGATGTAAAATTGGGAGCTACATCTGCTCCTAGTTTTGCATGATCTTCGAGACTCATATTCTCCAATTCATAATTAACAACTAATAAAGCTTCTTGAGTTTCAGCTTCTTTTTCTATTTTAACTTCCGTGCTAGTTTCTTTTTTTTGAGTATTTTGATTACATCCCACGAAAAAAGTTGCAATTAAAATGACTAAATATGATTTTTTCATTCTTTAATTTTTTAAATATGAATGTAATATACAATTTGTATTATCATAATTCAATCTCAAAAAGGGAAACTATGGCATTTTGATAATGATCAGGAAGGTTTTCAGATTCAGATAACTGGGTTAGCCCTAAAAATTTAAAGCCACAACTTGTATAATGTTTTATTAGTTTTTTATTGTGTCCTACAGTATCTAATCGAATATATTTTTTGTCATTTTTTAGGGCGTATTCTTTAGCCCATCCTACTAATTTTAAAGCAAAATTATTTCCTCTATGATTTTGGTGAGTTGCAAGGCGATGAATATAAATTGATTTTGAATTATTTTTTTCTCCCCAAATGTATGGATCGTCAAATGTTACCGCCCAAACACAAACAATTTGATTTTTGATGATTAACTTAAATTGTCTTTTTTCAATTATTTCATTTTTCACCATTTCTTTATCGAATTCTGGCCAAATATCTATAACTCTTTGTTTTTGATATTCAGTAGCAACTTTATACATTTCAAAAATGAAATCAATGTCAATTAATTCGCTATTTTTAATGTCCATACTAATTCAATTGATAATTACGTTAATAATATGAAAGATATAAATACTATGTTTAAATTCATGATATTATTTGTTGTGTCATCTGCCATTTATGCTCAACGGGGAGAAACAGGACAGCAAGTCTTTGCTAACCGATTTCCTGCTGATGTAGAATCAATTTCAAACACAACACTTTTGATCTCAAATGAAACAGATCACGATATAATTGCTCTGATTAGAGGTCAAAATGAGGAATATTTGCGACATATTTATATAAGAACAGGAGATAATTGGACTTTTGAAAACATGCCCATTACTCGATTTTATGTTCAATTCAAAGCCAAAGAATTCTATTTTGAAGACCTTAAAAGAACTGTTGTCAATTTTGGAGAAAAGCATTCTTTCTATTTTTATTATGACCCTCAACAACAGGAAGATTACAAGACAATAACTGAAGAAGAGTTTTTTAAGTGGTAATTTTACGAACTTTATTAATCAAAATATTTATATGAATAATTCATACGTTTTAGTGACTGGTGCTTCATCAGGAATAGGACTTGAAATTTCAAAATGTTTTGCTAAAAAAGGATTTAATCTAATTTTAACAGCAAGGTCAGAGGATAGATTAACTAGTTTATCAAAAGAAATCCAATCAGAATTTAATGTTAAAGTAGATTTCATCTCATGTGATTTAAGTGAAGAAAAATCACCTTTTAAAATCTTTGATTATTGTAATTCTAAAAATCACGAAGTTTCAATTTTAGTTAATAATGCTGGGTTTGCAAATCCTGATAGATTTCACGAAACTTCAATGGAGGACGAGGAAAAGTTTATTCGAGTTCTGGGAATATCTGTAATTAGTCTAACAAAAGTTTTCATAAAAAAGATGCTTGAGAAAAAATATGGAAGAATAATGATTGTCTCATCTGTTGCGGCATTTGCCCCTCCATCATCGATTCAGTCTCTGTATGGACCAATTAAGACATTTATGAATCGATTCAGTGAAGGGTTAAATCTAAGTTATAATCGTAAAGGAATTACTTCAACAGCAGTTTGTCCAGGATATACTGTTACAAACTTTCACACTGCTAGTGGGGTTCAGGATGAAATGGATAGAGTCCCATCATTTATGAAAAAAGATGCTAAAAGAATTGCTGAAGAAGCTGTAGAAGCAACCCTTAGAGGAAAGAGTATTTGTGTTCCAACAAAAACATGGAAAACCCTAGCTTTTCTAATAAGGATATTACCTACCTCTGTTTTTTCAATGGTAAATAAAGCAATGGCTCCAGGACGATATGAAAAGTAAAACCAAATTAGTTCTTTACACCTAAAAAAACATTTACTCCCTTTGCAACAGGATTTCCCGAGGTTCTCCTAAAGCTAATAATTTGACCAGTGTGGTATATTGCATCTGAAATGGGACCATTTATCAGATTCCATATAGGGAATGAAGATTGGTCAGACTCTCTTTGGAAAATGATTTTCATTTTTTCAACATCAACTAGTTTTGCTTTTAAAAATTTTTCACTAGCTGATTTCAAATGATGTAGAGTTTCTTTTCTAAGAGAAACAAAATCTTTTGGAATAGTTTTTAAAGGACGAACATTTGGAGTAGAGCTAGCCGCATTATTTATAGTAAGTGATAAAGAGTATATGTGTTCAAGTGTCTCATAACTTGATTGAGCATCTATAGACGGCCTGTATTGTAAGTCCTTTTCAGTCAGACCCTCAGTTGCCCAGAAGTATCTAAAACCAACACCTTGGATCAGCCTGGCAGTCACAGAAGAAGAAGAAATTTCTTTAGGAGCTTCTGGAATTTTCGATAAAGGTAAATTACTTTGAGAGTAGGAATTATTCATAACAATTAAAATAAAAAGTAAAGTAAAACAATTTTTATATTTCATATGAAGATATTTTTTAAAGCTTCTTGTATTCAGAGCTAATAAGTAATACAACATTTTGAAGACCTTGCAAGTAGTTCTCAGTATCAATTATTCTTCCCCTAAGTATCGCTCTTCTTGAGATGAGCATATTTTTTAATTTTTGGTCTTTATCATTTTTAAAAATATATTGATTGCTTATATCATAGGAATATTTATTTAATGATGAATCAAACCAATCTCTAATTTTATCAGAATTAGTTTTTGTTATACTCGTCATTCCAGAAACCCTTTCTTGTTGTTTTGTGTAAATTGACTCTATTTCTTTTCTGATTTTTTTATTTCTTATTTCTAGAAGCTTTCCTGAATATAGCATAGATTCAAAAAACACTCTTTCTGGTTCCCATGCTAGCCAATAAGATAATACACCATAATTATCATCGTATTTTTTGAAATATTCGATTTCCCCTTCTATGTTAAAAGTATGAATGAAGGGATTATTATTATGAATTTCATAAGCTTTCTCCAGCGTCATATTTTCATAGTTTTTTATAACTTCATCTATCAAATATTCCATATTTTTAACTTGGAATAAGTGTTCTTTCGTATATTTAATATTAGAAACCATTTCCTCTCCAAGAGTAATTACAGCATCATTTAAAATACCTTTTTCTATGCTTGATTCACGATAATTTTCAACAGAAAAAGACGCAAAAATGCTAATAAATATTACAAATCCATCCGTGATTAATTTTCTCATATAATTTTAATTTAATACAGTTTAATTATTTCTTTCCCAAGACGGTTTTCTGCCGGGCTCTGAACTCAACTTGTACCCTAAATATATCTCAAGGTTATTTCCTTTTAAGACAGAGCTGGTTGGCCGAACTTCATAACCAACTCCAAAATCTATATTTTGAAAACCCTTAAATAAAGTCTGAAAACTTAAATTGTCATTACTAGAAGCACCTATTCCAACTGAAATTTTTTCTCCTATGTTTAAATTAGAAATTATTACTATTTGATCATTAATATCCTTCGCCATACTGTAAATTAGAGACGGGCTAAGAGTTATACTTTCAGTTATTTTGATGTCAACACCAAAGGATGTGTAAATTTGACCATTATCAATTGCTTGAGAGACAACCCCATTTTCTTCTTCATAACGATTAGATTTTAAAAGATTATTCATCGATAAAGCTATGAAGTAATTTTTGCCTTTATAATATGCTCCTAAACCTACTATTGGATTTGAATAATTTTTTACTAAACTAAGAGCAGAATTACCTTCTGGTGTAATTCTTTCAATAGAGTTTATATCAATATTATTAAAAAACATTCCTCCTTTTATACCCAGATTGAGATAGCTATCACTGGTAAATTGCAATCGATAACTATAGTCAAGGGTTGCTGCTCCATGAGATTCAATATTTACTTTTTCATTTTGAACACTAATCCCCCAGGATGCGTTTCTATTTACATTAGAGTGGTAAACTATTGACTGAAGACTGGGACCACCTTCAACACCAATCATAGACGATTTATAATTTAGTCCAACAAAAGATCCTTCAACTCCTGTTGCAGCTGGATTAATTACACTCAAATTTTGTTTGAAAAACAAATAATAGGGTTGCTGTTGGCATAAAACACTTTGGCCAATTAAGAAAAAGAAAATGATTAAAAATCTTTTAGATATGTGTTTTATTTTTTTCGTTTTAATATTTTTAATAGGTTATAAAAATCCATCCATCTAATCTGTCTCCATTGGCTTTAATAATTACATAATAATAACTTCCGGCTGGAACTAATTGTCCGTCTTCGTGCAATCCTCCCCACTGATTATCATAATTTGGACTTGTAAATATTGTATTTCCATTTTTATCAAAAACACTCACCATTGTACCCGGATAATCAGAAACATTTGTAATTACCCATTTCGATTCCAGAGAATTTGTATTAGGAGTTAATAATTTTGAAACTTTGAATTGTGTTGTAACAATAATTTCAGGTCCACAACTTCCCCATGAAGGTTTATTTTCTGAAGTTAAAGGTGCGTCGGTTGAAAAGTTTAAAGGCTCTTCTAAAATATTGGTCACACACCAAGATGATATATCTTGATTGAATGAAGAAAACCAAAACATTCCAAACATATTTGACACACTTGAGGTATTCCAATCACCAATAGCTTGATTGAAACTGGTATTACTAAACATTTCACTCATATCAATAACACTAGTAGTACTCCAGCTTCCTATATTTTGATTAAAATTGGAGGCTTGTAAAAACATTCCTTGCATACTTGTTACAACCGAAGTGTCCCAGCTCCCGATGTTTTGGTTAAATGCTGAAGATGCGTTAAACATCAATTCCATTGTTATAACTTTAGCTGTATTCCAATTACTAATATCTTGGTTAAAAGCAACAGCCTCTGCAAACATTCCACTCATGTCTACTACGTTTGAGGTATCCCAAGAACCAATATCTTGATTGAAAGATATTTTTTCTACGAATAAAGAAGACATATTCGTTACTCGAGATGTGCAAACGCAGGTTACATCGTCATCGTCATCAACCATAATTCGAAGTAAAGCTTGGTCAACAACAGTATACTCTTTGCCATTAACTAGCCCTTTTTCGCCAACACCTGCATCTGGACATCGAATTGTAACTCCGTTGTTATCCAAATAGATGTTAGGATTAGTTGTTAACTCACAACTTGCCCCCCATGAAGGCTTATTACTTTCAATTAGAAGGGAGTTCTTTGAAAAATCAACTGGCTCAGACGGAACCCCACTTACACACCAGGAAGATATGTCCTCATTAAAATCAGAAGCACCATTAAACATACTATCCATATCAGTTACACTCGAAGTATTCCAGCTTCCGATATCTTGATCAAATACTTTAGCTCCGCTAAACATACCATCCATTGTCCTAACATTAGAAGTGGTCCAGCCCCCTATATTCTTATTAAATATTGAAGCTCCAAAAAACATTTCTTTCATATCTACTGCAGCTGAAGTATCCCAATTCCCAATATCTTGATTAAAACCTACAGCTCCTCGAAACACTTGAATCATGTCTGTAACATTTGAAGTATTCCAACTTCCTATGTCTTGATTGAAAGAGGTGGCTTCTTCAAACATACCATACATATTAATTAAGCTAGAAACATTCCAACTACCTATATCTTGATTGAAAGAGATGGCTCCTTCGAACATTTGTCTCATGGCTGTAACATTTGAGGTATCCCAAGAACCAATATCTTGATCAAAACTGGAAGCATCCTTAAACATGGCTTCCATAATTGTTACATTTGAAGTGTCCCAACTTGAAATATTTTGATTAAAATTATTTGTATCACTGAATACTCCTCTCATGTTAGTTACATTTGAAGTATTCCATGCCCCAATATCTTGGTTAAAATTGGAAGCTCCACTAAATATAGAACTTATATTTGTGACATTTGAGATATCCCAAGTTCCTATATCTTGATTAAATGACGATGCATCAACAAACATTGCTTTTATATTATTAGCGCTAGAAGTATTCCAAGACCCTATATCTTGATTAAAAACAGATGCTCCACCAAACATATAGCTTAAGTCTGTTGCATTTGAAATATCCCAACTTGATAGGACTTGATTGAAAGAGGTTGCCCGATAAAACATTTCTGTCATTATTACCATATTTGAAGTATCCCAACTTCCGATATCTTGATTAAATACTGCATTTTCTTCAAATAACTCACTAGTATTAGTGACTAAAGAGGTGCAAACACAAGTCACATCATCCTGATTGCCAACCATAGCCCTGAGAGTGGTTTCATCAACAACGGTGTATTCTTTTCCATTTATTAATCCTGTTTCTCCGATATTGGCTTGTTCACACTTTACAGTAACCCCATTATTATCTAGATAAATACTGGAGTTTGGATTAGAACTAGGATTAGGAATACAACCTCCCCATTGAGGTTTATAATTTGAAATTAAGGGGGAGTTTGTTGAGAAATTTGGAGGCTCAGGGGAAATATTAGAGACACACCAAAAGGAGATATCTTTATTAAATGCCGAAGCATCTTTAAACATTCCTGACATATTAGCCACATTAGCGGTATTCCAACTTCCTATATCTTGATTGAAGATGGAAGCTCCTTCAAACATTCCACCCATATTAGTTACACTTGAGGTATTCCAGTTTCCAATATCCAAATCAAAAACAGAAGCATCTTTAAATAGTTGACTCATATTGGTAACATTTGAAGTATTCCAACTTCCCAAATTTTGGTTGAATAAAGATGCCTTCCAAAACATACTCTCCATGTTGAGTACATTTGAAGTATTCCAATCCCTAATATTTTCATTAAAAGCAGATGCGCCATAAAACATATAGTCCATCTTAGTTACACTCGAAGTGTCCCAACTTCCTATATCTTGATTAAAAGCAGATGCTTCATGGAACATCCCGTTCATAATAATTACATTTGAAGTATTCCAGCTACCTATATCTTGATTAAACACCTCAGCCCCTTTGAACATTTGAGACATATTGGATACGTTTAAAGTATTCCAGCCTCCAATATTTTGATTGAATAATAAAGAATTATTAAACATTCCCAGCATACTAGTAACATTAGATGTATTCCACGATCCTATATCTTGATTAAAAGCATTTGCTCCTGCAAACATTCCTTGCATATCGGTCACACTAGAAGTGTCCCAAGAGCCTATATCCTGATTGAAGACAAATGCATCACCAAACATCCTTTTAAAATTAGTCACTTTAGACGTATCCCAACTACCAATATCCTGATTGAATGCAGTTGCTATATAAAACATATCACGCATAGAAGTCACATTAGAAGTATCCCAATTTCCTATATTTTGATTAAATGCTGCTGCACCTCGAAAAATAGCAGACATATTAGTCACATTAGATGTATCCCAGCTCCCTATGTCTTGATTAAATGAAGTTGCTGATAAAAACATACCCGACATAGTAATCACACTTGAAACATCCCAACTTCCGATATCTCTATTGAAGTTTGAATTTGTAAACATACCCGACATATCAGTCACACTTGAAGTATCCCAACTCCCTATGTTTTGATTAAAACTAGGGGCAAAATTAAACATAGCAAACATAGTAGTTACACTAGAAGTATCCCAATTACCTATGTCTTGATTAAATACAGTTGCACCTCTAAACATTTCTGAAGTGTTTGTGACATTAGATATATCCCAATTCCCAATATCTTGGTTAAAACGCCCAGCTTCTAAAAACATACTGCTCATATCAGTAACATTAGAAGTGTCCCAAAAACCAATATCTTGATTGAAAACTAATGTATTACCAAACATCCTTTTAAAATTAACTACATTAGAAGTGTCCCAGAAACTTATATCGGAATTGAAAGAATTATTATCATATAAAAGATCTTCCATATCGGTAACCAATGTTGTACATAGATTATAATTAGCTGCTGCAACTTGAGAAACTATAGATGTATTATCCACTGCAGTATATAAAGTACCACTAATTGTTGCTGTATCTCCAACTGTTGCTAATGGACACTTGCACGTATCATTTACAAAGTAAATAATATTGCTTATACAAGTCCCCCAGACGGGTTTGTTCGCATCTATTAATGCTGAATTAAAACTAAATTGTGTGGGTTCTGAAGAGATGTTTGCAACACACCAGTTTGTTAAATTTTGATTAAAAGCACTTGCTTCTTTGAATATTCCTGACATGACAGTTACATTAGAGACATCCCATTCCCCGATATTTTGATTAAAAACAGATGCTCCAAAAAACATAGACCCCATATTTAATGTATTTGAAGTATCCCAACTTCCAATATTTTCATTGAAGGCAGAAGCCTCAAAAAACATTAGAGACATATTTGTTACATTAGAAGTATTCCAGTTACCTATATCCTGATTGAACGTGGCTGCTTGATAAAACATAAAAGACATATTAGTTACACTAGAAGTATCCCAGGTTCCAATATTTTGATTAAAACTATCAGCTTCTCTAAACATTCCAGTCATTTCAGTTACAGTAGAAGTACCCCAACTACCTATATCCTGATTAAAAACTGTTGCCCCAAAAAACATATATTCCATATTGGTAACACTACTAACATCCCAGCTTCCTATATCTTGATTAAATGCTGATGATCTCCAAAACATATAATCCATACTGGTAACACTACTGACATCCCAGTTTCCTATACCTTGATTGAAAGAAGTTGCTTTATAAAACATACCACCCATATTAGTAACATTAGAAGTGTCCCAAAAACTAATACTAGAATTGAAAGATGAATTGTCGTCAAATAGTCCATTCATATCAGTAACTAATGTGGTACATAAATTATAATTTGCTGCTGCAACTTGAGTTGTTATTGATGTATTATCCACTACCGTATAAGATACTCCATTAATTACTTCTGTATCTCCTATTGATGCAGTAGGGCACTTACAAGTACCATTAGAATCTATCACGATTCCTTGGGAAAAGAGGTGAACTGAGAACAAAAAGAAAAAGGCTAAAAGTCGATTTAACATTTAATAATTGGAAGTTTTAATCACATAGCTAATATACTATTACATTTTTTAAAATAATAACCACCAAAAATCAGAAGATATGAATTGACTATTTAAGAAAGTATTCTTGAAATGGAAAACTTATAGTCGTTCAATTACAATAGAACTTGCTCCCCCACCACCATTACATATTGCAGCACATCCAATTTTTGCATTTTTAGTTTGCAAAACATTAATTAGAGTAGTAACAATTCTTGCTCCAGAAGCTCCTAGTGGGTGACCCATAGAAACAGCACCCCCATGAACATTAACCTTGTTAATATTGATATCCAATATTTTATTAAAAGCGAGAGGAACAACAGAAAACGCTTCATTTACTTCAAAGTAATCGACATCAGAAGTAGACATTTTTAACATACCTAAAGCCTTGGGAGCAGCTTTTGTTGGCGCAGTTGTAAACCATTCCGGAGCTTGAGAAGCATCCGCAAAAGATAAAATTTTCGCTACGGGATTCAAGTTGTGTTTTTCAATAGCCTCACCACTTGCTAAAATCAATGTAGATGCACCATCATTAATGGTTGACGAATTTGCAGCGGTTACAGTTCCATTTTCTGAAAATGCCGCTCTCAATTGAGGTATTTTTTCAAATTTAACAGATTTGTATTCCTCATCTTCAATAATTAAAATAGATTCTCCTTTTCTCTGAGTGACACTAACACCGACTATTTCATTTGCAAAAATGCCACTCTCATTTGCCAGTATGGATTTTTTATACGAACGAACTGCATAATCATCTTGTTCTTGTCGGGATATATTATATTTCTTAGCTGTTTTATCTGCAAACACTCCCATTGAAATTTCATTGTAGGGGTCTAGTAATCCATCTTTATGGAGTCCATCTATTAACTCTGAATTTCCGTATTTATAACCATATCGAGCTTTTGGAATATAAAAAGGAACAGCAGACATGTTTTCCATCCCACCTGCAACAATTAGATCAGAATGCCCCAGTAAAATACTTTGCGCCCCAAGCATTATTGATTTTGCTCCAGATGAACAAACTTTATTTATGGTTGAACAAGGTACGGTATCCGGGATCCCAGCGGCTAATGCTGCTTGTCTAGCCGGGGCTTGTCCTAGGTTTGCAGAACAAACATTACCCATAAAAACTTCATTTATATTGTTGGGATTTATTTTAGCTTTTTCAAGAGCACCCTTTATAGCTGTTGCTCCAAGATCGGTAGCTGACACATTAGCAAAAACGCCACCAAAACTCCCTAAAGGAGTTCGAACTGCAGAAACAATATATACTTCTTTTTGCATCATTTTTTAATATAACGATTTCACCGCTAATTAATATATTATTTAGTAAAATAAACCATACTCAAAAATCAAAGTACTAAAACAAATATAATGTAAGGTAATAGTTTATAAAATAATTTGGTTTACTTTCGTAGCTCGTTGTTCACGCAGCGATAATAACTTAAAGGGTATTAAAAGTATGGTTGCTTTTACTGCCCTTTTTGCTTTTATAAACTTTCCCTATTCCGTCTTAACAAGCTTTGCAAATCTTATGGAAGCAATTAGACCCAAAACAGAAAAGACTACCAACATAGTAAACACATATTGGTGACCAGTGATTCCAGGGTAAGTGTCAAGCAAGTATCCCATGATTGGACTTGCAAAAACATCTGGGGTATATCCAACCACTGAAATTATTCCTACCGCTGTTCCCATGTGTGCTAGAGGGATTTTTCCTTCTTGAAATACTGCAAAATAAAGAGCCCGAGCAGCATAGGTTCCAACTGCAATTATAATTAATGATATGAAAAAAACAACATCCATGTTGGACTGAACAATTCCTGAGGCAAAAATGACTGCCCCGAGTAACATAATAACAAAACCAATAATAATCCATGAAGTTCCACTTGTCTTATCTGCTAAAAAACCAATTATAACGCAAACTATGGGGCGAAGATATAGTTGTAAAGCTCCAACCTCAGCAGCTTGAATTTGATTATAAAGCATAACATCAGAGGCGTATAATGAATAGATGTCAGTTAATTTATAACCAACATAGGCAGACATAATTATGATCATTAAAAGCCACACGGATGGTATTTTAATTACAGATTTAATATTAGAAAATGAACTTGTTGATGTCATCTCTTTAATTTTCTCTTCTCCCTCAGACTTCATGTAAACAAAAACAAGAAGTCCCACTAAAGCAACCATAAAGGAGGTAAAGAAAATAACATAACGAAATGCTTCCTGCCGCTCAACTAGAGTGGCAGATCTAATATCGGAGGTTATAATTAAAGAAAATATAAACACACCGATACTTCCCATTGAAGCAGCAACAAGACCTCTCCCAGCATCCAAAAACCCAAAAGCTTGACCTTGACTCATAGTCCCCCCCCACAATCGTGTAGCTTTAATCATGGCTCCCCAAAAAAGAAAAACAGTTGTAAAACCCCAGTACCCAAATAAAATTTGTAGAGTTAAATAAGAAGGGTATGTTGCCATAACTAGCCCCCCTAAAGCTGTTAAAAAAAGAGATAGTGCTATTAATTTTCTTGGTAAAAATTGGTCTGCAAGTACCCCTCCGTATAAATATGAAAGTAAAGCTACTACTCCATAAACTGAAAAAAGACTACCTAATTCAAAATTAGTTAAGTCAAATACTTCAAGGAAAGTAGGCCTAAAAACTCTGGCCAAAACATAGGGAAGCATGTAAACAAATTCACCAGAAAGTATTAAAAGAGTTATACTTAAAAATGAACCTTTTTGAATTTTTTGGCTTTGCATTTGATTTAACCTTAGACAAACAAGGTATACTATTTTAAATGAAATAAAATTAATTTTAGCTTAGCCTAAACTCCTAAAGTAACAAACCTATTCTATCAAATAAACTTTATTATTAAATGGAATGATTAGTCTTATCCAAAACGTTTAACTCAATTTTGATTTATATTTTGAAAAAATTGATAATAAAACTGAACCATTTCGAGATAGTTTTCTAAGGGAATATGTTCATTGATTCCATGAAAACCTGTAAGGTTAGATTCATTAACTCGAAGGGGAATAAAACGGTAAGCATTCTCAGATATATTAGAATAATGTTTTGTGTCAGTACCCCCACTAATAAGGCCTGGACTAACAATTATATTTGGATTTAATTGCTTAATGGTTTTTTCAATTATTGAATATCCTTTAGAGTTATAGTCAGAAACTGCAGAAGGCTCGTTTATGTTTCTAACAGCAACTACTTCTATCCTTTTATCATCAATAGTTTTTTCAATATGTTCTTTGATTGAGGAAGTTGTTTCTCCAGTCATTACTCTAAAATTTACAGTAGCAGTAGCTTGAGTTGGAATGACATTGTCTTTAACTCCCCCTGAAATAATAGTAGCTGCAGTTGTAGTGTGTGCGTTAAACCCTTTTAAAATCTGATTTTTAAATAACCACGAATTTGAAAAAACAAACTTTTCCATAAATGGTAATTCTGGACCAATAGTTGCGATTTGTTTTTCTAAAACAGGAATACTTTTATATGGTAACTGTGAGTTTTCAAGTTTAACAATCGCTCTTGCTAAAGATCCAATTGTATTATCCTCATTGGGTCTTGATGAGTGACCACCATCTGTAGTTATAGTTAGTTCATAGGTAACATAGCCTTTTTCAGCAACATTAATTAGTGCTAAAGATTTTTCCACACCAGGTATTAATTCATCTACAATAGAGCCTCCTTCATCCATAACAAACTCTAAACTTACACCTTCAGCCTCAAGAAATTTTCCAATAGCTCCAGCTCCATTATCTCCTCCAATTTCCTCATCATGACCAAAAGCAAAATAAATAGTTCTTTTTGGTTTAAAGCCATCCCTTAGAAGCATTTCAACAGACTCCATTATTGATAACACACTAACCTTATCATCCATAGTCCCCCTACCATATATGTTTCCATCAATAATTTTTCCAGAAAAAGGACCCGCCTCCCAGTCTTCAAAAGTAGATTGATCGACTGGAACAACATCAATATGTGACATTAAAAGTATAGGTTTTTCAACCTGATCAGTACCCTCCCATTTATAGAGTAAGCTGAAGTCAATTGTTTTCTTTTCAAGTAACGAGTCAATTAAAGGGAATGATTTTGATAAGTGATCATGAAGACCCTTAAACTCTGTACTATCTGGTTTTCCAGGATATTGATAAGAAATTGTTTTGTACTGTAAAGCTTTTTGAAAACGTCCTATTGCAGTTGAAGAAACTTCAATTGGTGTTATAGGTTCATACTGAGTCTGTTGATTGGAAAACAGCAATGTTTTTAGGGTCATAAACATCAATAATAAAACAAAGACTCCTAGGGTGTATGTTAATATTTTTTTCATTGGGAATTGTTAATTAGTATCAATATATAAAATTTACTTAATCAAAGAAGGTTCTGAACTATTAAAAAATTACTTGGACCAAATGGTGTACCCTTTTTCAGATTTCAAAACACGCCATTGTTCATCTGCTTGATAATTTCCATCACCAATTTTAATTAATAAAGTATCGTCAACTATAGATAAGTAGTACCCATTTGATCCATTAACTGTTTCAAGAACTTCAACCTTACTGTTGGCATGAATATTATTACTTTTTCTAATTACAATTAGCTCTTCTATATTTTTTTTAAGAGCACCAGTACTATCTGAAAAAAGATAATGGTAAATCCAAATCATTGGAATACCAGGATGAGTTAATAGATATGCATACCCTTTATTTATTTCAATAATATTATTTGAAAATATATTATCACAATCATTTCTATTTATACAACCTGTATCATGATTGTCTAAAAAAGTAACTGAATTTTCCCCATAATTCTCAAAACCAGAAATGGCATGATTTTCTTTTAAAACCTCAAAGTTTTTATCTATGAATGCTTCCTTTAATTTGTATTTTAATGCAAAGTCAAAAGCAGCAGATTTTTTAGTTATTTGATCTGAAACCGAAGTATTAGTCTGGTCTATCCATGATTTTAAAGCGGTTACATTCCCATCAAAATACTCACCCACAGAGTAATAATAATCTGTAGATTGATTGTACTCAGCAATGTACTTTGCTGGAAAACCTTTTACAAAATCATATCTCCAAGAGTCAAAACCTAGACTTTTTAATCTTAAAAGATAATCTTTAAGTCCTTGCTGAACCTCAATACTTTTATGGTTTAAGTCTCTGGCTCCTCCCCAACCTTCACCCTCATCTAAATCACCACAAGGCTCAGTTCCAAAAGCATTAGGATTGGTAAACCCTTCATCATTTATGCAAATGGATTCACAAGACCATGCAGGTTCTGTAAAATCAGTCCATGTTGAAGTACCCACCCTGTGATTAAAAACCAAGTCTGCCATTGCGTGCATTTTACGAGATTTGACTAATTCTAGGAGCTGTTCTAATTCTAATTTACTTCCATGAAAGGAGTTAAAGTCAAATAATTTTCGAGGATGATATCCCATTCCTTCTCCTTCACTAACTGGAGGTAGCCAAAGAAGATCAATATGGGCATTGGATAGTGATATTACCTGTTCACTTAAAAACGCATAAAATGATTTGTAATTTGAAGTTTTTGAATCTGAGAAACTATCCCACCAAAAAGCTTGCATCATCACATCATTATTGGGAACAGTATCTTGATAAATACTTATTCCTTTATCAATATAAGCAACATCATCTTGCCTTATGTTTTCTTTTTTACTGCACCCTAAAATAAAAACAGCTATTAATAAAAATGATTTTCTCACGGGTTTTTTCTCAATATAAAAAAATCTATCTCTACTCCGCGTTTTTCTTCCTGAACTTAATGTAGAAGATATGCCGATGTAAAAACCTATTTTTTATTTATTAACTAATATTTCTTTGTTAATCTCATTTTCCAAAATACTATCTCTCTGAATCCGTCTTTTTATTAACCCAAGATATATTTTTTGATAACTTGCTTTTTCTATTATCCTATCATAAAATTCATTGGGGATTTCCATATCTCCAATGTATGTTTTGTAAATAAGATATGAGCCCATATATAATGAATCACTATTTATTTTGGAGTTTTTAAATTCAAAATCTGCTAATACATTTGCTTTAATTCTGATTTCTTCCTCGAGAGATTTCATAAATTTATGTTGCACATATTTTCCTTGTAATCCTTTGACAAGACTTTCATTTTCTATGTACTCAATATACCCTGAGTTCTGAATAGTTTTATATTCCTCCTGGTTGTCAACAAAATAAGTTATAAAGTTGATTGCTCTTGAAAGATGAAAGCCTATAGTGTCTCGGGAGTATGCACTCAAATTATTTCTATTGGTCAAAATCCAATCGCTTGACATTAGTGATTCGTTATGGGCTTTATAGTTAAATCTGTTGTCTCCATTGTCTCCCTTTAAATTTTCGAGAATACGATTCAAAGATTGATTTTTAAGCTGAATTTTGTTGAGTGAGGCATTATAGTGCTCAGCATAAAATGAAATTGAAACACCTATGACAATAACAAGAAATTCTAATAAATACTTAACAGCTAATTTTTTCATAGTCTTGAAATTATTAAAGTTCAATATAAAAAAATCTACAATATCTCTACTCCGTGTTTTTCCTACTGAACTTAATGAAGAGGATATGCCTAGTCTCCGTCTGGATTGCAATTTGTGAAATTAGGTTTTTTTGATTCTGGCCAATCAGTAATATTACTATAAAAATTTTTGCAATTTGTTACCTTAGAAACATCCCATCCACTTAAGTCTATTCCCTCAAAATACTTATTAGTGTTACAAAAAAAATTAGACATACTTATTGCTTTACTTACATTCCAATTGTTTATTCCTGGATTTACATCACTTAATCCGATACATAAGGAACCAAAAACAGTAACATTACTTACATCCCAATTACTTAAATCTGCTTTAACAGGATTACTACTAAAAAAAAGTCCCTCCATACTAGTCCAGTTACTAACATCCCAACTTTCGATTCCTTTGATTTCAGTTCTTAAAAAAAGGGTTGGTGTGTTCAGTGTAGTTTCTACTTTAGTTGTAACCACTTTACTTAAATCTTTGCCGTCATTCATCCATTCTTTTAAAGAAGGCATATCTACAGCAGTATAAGTTTCTCCATTAAGGTCTGCAGTCATTCCCACAGTAACCCAATCCCTTGCTTTTATTGTTACTCCATTGTCTGCAACATAAAAAGGTAATTCTTCTTCATCAGAGGAACAAGAAAAAATAAATAAGGCTATAAATAATAATGTATATTTTTTCATAGCTCCAAAAGTAATAAACATTCACACAGAAAGGTAAGTTTAAAAAATTATTCCCCCTTTATATATGGCTGAGTGTTAACCTATTTAAGAGGATTAGAAATACCTGATTTAAAAGAAGAAGATATGCCGATGATATAAAAAACCCCTCGATTGCTCGAAGGGCTTAATTTGGTTAGTGTAGTGTAGCGGATACGCTAGCTCCCCTGACGTTAGTCATTTTAAGTATATTTATGGATATAATGCTTTCTTAAGTGCAGCAAACCTTGTTTCCCAAATTTTCTTACTAAGAGTTGCCTCAGGTGCTAAAACTTCTGACCCGTGAAATGCTCCAGGATATAAATGAAATTCCGTTTTAACTCCAGCTTCGATTAGTTTTTGAACAAACTGTATGTCTTCGTCTCGAAACAAATCAGCTTCACCAACATCTATGAAAGTAGGGGGTAAATTATTTATATATTTTGCTCTGGCTGGAGCAGCATATTCATCGGCTTCTTTTCCTCCTAAATACCAATTCCAAGCTTCAATATTTGTAGCTCTGTCCCATATCCCTAAATTAGTAATCTGATGACTAGAAACTGTGCTATTTCTGTCATCAATCATTGGATATAAAGACATTTGAAAACAAACTTTAGGGAAATTGTTATCCCTCGCCATCATTGATGTAGCGATTGTTAGACCTCCTCCTGCACTACCCCCATAGACAGCAATTCTATCTAAATCAACTTTAAGTGTGTTTGAATTTTCAGCCATCCATCTCAAGCCTGCATAACAATCTTCTACAGCAGCTGGGTAAGGGTTTTCTGGAGCTAATCTATAACCAACTGAAACTACAACAGCGTTTAGCTTTAAAGCAAGGGTTATCGCATTTGCTTCTTCACCTTCTATATTTCCAATAATCATACCTCCACCGTGGATATAATAAATTCCAGGATTTTTATTAAGAGAATTTTTTGGGGTATATACTCTTATTCTTACATCTGGAGCATTATTTAATCCTGGTACATTATAGTCTGAAATTTGAATGTCAGGGTTTACTTCAGTACCCATCATTGCTTTAAAAATTTCGGTCGTGAATTTTCTTCGCTCAACAACATCTTTTATCCCGTTAAACCCGCCTGGGACAGCAGTTAAAAAAGCATCTAATCCCTCTTTTGACTCTTTGTCTATTTTTACACTCATATTATTTTGTGATTGTGCAAAACAAAAGTTGACACCTATTAATAGGAATAATAAAAAAATATTTTTCATTTTAATTGATTCAAGATTATTTAATGATAAAGTTTATCTACTTAGGATCTTGATAATCATAATAACCCTCTACAGGGATCATTAAATGATCATATCCTGTGCCCTTAAACATTACATAAGGAGCTCCGGAATTAAAATCAGTAGTATATCCATCTAATGATGCAGGATCTTTTGGCATCATCATTAAATGTGCTCCAGATTCGATCCATTGACCATCAGCTGCATCTTCTTTGTTTAATACAAGATGTTTTGTATTGTCTTCTCCCATATCTCCGTGTAACATCCATGCCCATCCATCTCTATCCACTTTTGGAAATGTGCCAGCCATAAAAGCCATTCCCCATTGCATAGCTATTTCATCTCCTACCATTGGCATTGCCTCATGTGCATCTTTCCACCCATTCTCTGGATCAGACATACCTCTAGGATTTGCAGTCATAGCTGTCCAACCATTAGTTCCTACTCTAAGCATTGTACCATCCATTGCCATTACTGAGCAATTTTCAGCAATAAATGATGGAGCTGCTGAACTGTATGCCCAAACTCTCCACTCTACAGAAGTATGAGGACCTTCTGGCTCACCAGTCGAAGGCTCTTCTACTATTGTTATTACTTCGGCTTCAGGTGTAACTGAGTCCATTTCTTTGTTTACAGCTGTATTGTTGCACCCCAAAAATAAAGATGTAACTGCTGTTAAAAATAATAAGTTTTTCATAATTAGTTTTTATAATATTTAATTACTAAAATAGTAAATAGTTGTAAAAAACAAGTATAAATATTTTCATTTTTGAAATAAGAATAATTAATGTTCTATTTCTTGTGTAAACCTATACATAGGTAAACTAAATTTAAATGAATATCTTTAATTTAACTTATGAAAAGATTAATTGTAAAGTATTCTATTGAGTTTTTTGTTATAGTATTTAGTATTTCTATTTCATTTTTTATAGACAATTTAAGAGAAGATTATGAAAGGGATGAGCTAAGAAAGGTCATTAAATTAAGCTTACTCGATGAGTTAAAAGCATCAAAAGAATATCTTGATTGGAGAAAAAAGGCATTTGATTCAGACTTAAATGCAATGGAAGTAATTTCATCAGACTCGTCTTCCATAGACGATATTTTTTCGAATATTTCTGGTGCAGGATTCTCTAACCCATTACTGACCCCAAGAACGTTCAACCCACCATCTTCTGTTTATAATTCCCTGGTAAATGATGGAACAATTAACCTGATTAAATCTCGAAAAATAAAATTATTTTTAGAATCTACCTATGTATCCTAAACAAAATACATGCAAGATTGGATTAGTGCTGAGTCGGATATTTCTGCTTCTATTCAAAATTATATAATGGATAATTACCCTAAATATTATTTAAAGGATATTTACACAAGAACAGATAGAAATATTGTTCAAGAATTTAAAAATATTTTGGACTCTGATATAAAGCTAAAAGCTTATTTGAAGTCAAAATCAGACCCTATGAGAGTTAAAACTGAGGTATTTGATTTGTATTTAAAAAGTAGAGATAGCCTAATTTATTATCTAGAGTCATCATTACAAAATTGAATGTTTGGCCAAGAATTTGACTAACTTTATGTAAACTTAATTGTAAGAAAAAACCCCTCACTTTCGTGAAGGGCTTAATTTGGTTAGTGTAGTGTAGCGGTTTCGCTAGCTCCCCCTCAAAGACTCGAACTTTGGACCCTCTGATTAACAGTCAGATGCTCTAACCAACTGAGCTAAGGGGGAATATGTACTGTTTATATAACTTTCGAGAACATTTCAAGAATCTTTGTATTGATTATCTACATTGATTTACTTATAAATTTACGTATTTCTTAAAAGTAGTTTAATTTCGAAGTGTCAAATAACAGTTGGCAAATATAATATTAAATGTAAAATAAAAAATAGAAGAGGACAATATTTTGTTTGTCTGTCTAACCTAGACAAGGTTATATCCTAGTCTTTAATTGGTAATTGTATAATGTCGTGTTTCCATCCTCCCTCTTCATCTTTACATATAATATCAACCTTAGTAGGTGATAAGGGCTGTTCAAATAGGACTTCAGCATCTACTACCTAGATTAAAAACACCTAATTTAAAAAAAGAAGATATGCCTGTGGTTAAAAAGAAAACGTAAATAAGGGGGTATTTTATTTTGAGCTATGTGGTTATAACTAAAACACAGAAGCCAAAACAAACACAACATAATGCATCAAAATAGTCACCATCATAAGATTGACTAATTTAGCAATGACCAAACTTATAAATGTAGTATAAGACAATACTTTAATTAGTTTATTGTTTTCGATTTATAATTAATAATCCTCAAACAAAAAAAAATAATTAAAAAATTACAAATCTCAGAACTTACTGGAGAAGACATGGCTTATTTACATTCGCCCATTGTATAGATTTCTATGCCCCAAGCACCAGCCGTACATTGATTTGAGTACGTTTTATTATTACATCCACAAACAGGATTATAATCTTTTGTACAAGCTATTTCTTTTATATTTTCCTTTTCCTTACACTCATTTAAAATACTATTTCCATCAACTTTAAAACAAGAAACAAGTGGAACAAACAATAAAATAGAAAGTAGCTTTTTCATATACTAAATGAAAATTTAAAGTTTTTTATTGTGATTTAACTATTTCGTCATAATTATAAATTTTTGAACCTGGACAGCTCTTTTTGGAAATATTGACCATCGATTTTGCAACTGCACTTGCCTTAATTGGCTTTAAGTTTGATGGCATTATATATGAGAATAATGGCATTATTAATTGGGCAATTTTTTCACCAAATCGCACTTCATTCCTTTTGCCCAATAAAAGCGATGGACGAAATATTGAGGTGGAAGATAAATTTAGATTTAGAACGTAGTTTTCAATTTCACCTTTTAAATTCAAATAAAAATTTTTGCTTTTAGCATCGGCTCCTGAAGAAGAAACAAACAAAAAATTCTCTATATTATTTATTTTACATGACTCTGCTATATTAGTTATAATATCATAATCGATTTTCCTGTACGCCTCCTTGTCCCCTTTTACTTTTTTTTGAGTTGTCCCAATAGAAGCAAAAACTAAACTGCTTTTTTGAATGATTTTTGAAATCATTTTTGTGTCAGAAAAATCAATAATATGTAAATGGACTTTCTTATTATTTGAAGGAAAAGAATTTCTAGTTAAAACATTGATTTTATTAAAATAAACATCATTAACTAAGATCTCTAAAATCAACTCTCCAATTAATCCGGTTGCTCCGAAAAGTGAAACTTCTATTGGTTTCATTTTATAAAATTTTTAATCAGTTAAAGTTATAATTTTTGGTAATGATATAGAATATACTAACTAATTGAAAGAAACTTGTTTATCAATATCAATATTAATATTAGAAGATTTTATATTGAACTCTTGGGCTACTAATCTACTGGAAATAATAGCTGTGATCATAAATAAAGAAAGGATTTTAATTTCATTTTTTAAAAGTGTAATAGTTAATATACCATAAATACAATTTTAATTAATATAACCCTTGTGGACACAATTAATTTTAAAATGATATTATATATATTTATAGTAGTTAGTTTAAGGATATTTCATGTTTTGATTCTTTAAATAAAGACATTAATTTTTGAAAAATTAATTAATTAATATAAAAGCAAGATGCTTATTTCACCAAAAGTTTTGTACAATAATTGTTATGGTAAATATGCAATTCCAGCTGTAAATGTTTTTACTATGGAACAAATACATGCTCTTTTTAGGTCAGGACAAAAAGCAAATGCTCCATTTATAGTTCAAATAACTCCTGTTGCAAGAGAATATGCTAATTCAAATATTTTGTTGTCTATTATTAAAGCTGCATCTAAATTATACCCTAAGGCCGTTTATTTTGTTCATCTAGATCATGGTAACGAACAGCATGCATTTGATGCAATTGAATCAAATAATTATGATTCTGTAATGATTGATGCATCTCATGACAACTTTGAAACTAATGTTAAAAGAACAAAGGCTGTAGTTCGTAAAGCACATAAAAAAAGCATCTTTGTTGAAGCAGAACTTGGAGTTTTGAGTGGTATTGAAGATGATATATCAATAGATGAAAAACTGGCCAGGTACACTCAGCCCTCTATGGTTGAATCATTTGTAAATGAAACAAATTGTGATACGCTTGCCGTTGCTGTAGGAACAAGTCATGGAGTATATAAATTTCAAGATGGTAACGGTATACAATTTGATATTCTAAAAGAAATACAAAATATACTTCCAGAATTTCCAATTGTTCTTCATGGAGGGTCCGCTGTTAATATTGAAGAAATAAACAGAATTAATAAAAGTGGAGGAAATCTAAGTCATGGAGCTACAGGTGTCTCTCCTAAAGAAATTGTAAAGTCAATATCTTATGGAGTTTGTAAAATAAATATAGCTACAGATTTGAGGTTATTATGGACAAGAATACATAGAGAATTTTTCAAAAACTCTCCCGAACTTTTTGATCCAATAATTCCTGGAAAATTCTATATGAAGGAATTTGAAAAATTTATGATCAGTAAGTTCGAGCTTCTGGGAGCTTGTGGTAAAGCTGATAAATTTATTTAAAACTATAAAAAAATGAAGAGAAATTCTCCCTTATTAATAAAACCAAAAACTAAATCTGGGCTATATCATAGCATAACTAAAGATTCAGTGAACTGGAAGTATCTTAATTTTGAGGCAAGAAATTTTGATTTTAATCAGCAGTTTAGTTGGGATACTGAAGAAAATGAAATGGTAATAGTTCTGTTAAGTGGTAATTATAAGTTTAAAAGTAATAAGGGAAGCTTTGAAACTAAAAATGGAAGAAAAAATGTTTTTAAAGGAGTAGCGCACACTCTTTACATTCCAAGAAGAACAAAGATTAACCTTATTGCTACATCAGAAAAACTAGATATTGCTTATGGGTGGTGTAACTCTGATTCTGACTTTCCCTTAAAACTTGTAAAACCTGAAGAAACTCCAACTGTAATATTTGGTGGAGATAACGCGACAAGACAATTTAACGATTTAATTCCTCCAGGATTCGGATGTAGTTCAATTGTAGTTAGAGAAGTTTATACTCCATCTGGAAATTGGAGCTCATTTCCTGCCCATAAACACGACGAAAGAATTCTTGACAAAAAGGGAAATGTTTTAGAACCCATTCAAGAAGAAATATATTTTTATAAATTTCAAAAGCCTGAAGCTTATGCTATTCAGCAGGTTTATACAAAAGACCATTCCATAGATGAGATAATAAGAGCTCAACATAATGATGTTGTTATGATTCCAAAGGGATTTCATCCTGTTGTAGCTGAACATGGATTTCACTGCTACTATCTTAATTTTTTAGCAGGAACAGACCAATGTCTAAAAAACACAACTGACCCTGATCACGAATGGATATATGATTCGTGGAAATCAAAAGATGAAAGACTACCACTAGTTACTTCAAGAATGAATAATGAAAATTAAATTTTAAATAAAATGGAAGAAAAAAAATATGATCTAATTACTCTTGGCAGGTCTAGTATCGATTTATATTCTCAGGACACAGGAGCCCCCTTCAATGAAATTAAAGGATTTGATGCATTTGTAGGAGGATCTCCATTAAATGTTGCTGTTGCATGTTCCAGATTAGGCTTGAGTACTAGCCTTTTGACAGCTGTTGGAAATGATAAAGTAGGTGAGTTTATAATTAATTTTTTAAAAAAAGAAAATGTAGACACAAGCAATATTCCTGTAAAAAAAGGATCAAGGAGTAGTGCAGTAGTTTTAGGCATTCAACCCCCAGATAATTTTCCATTAGTTTTTTATAGAGAAAATGCTGCCGATAGTAAGGTAGATATAGACGATGTTATAAATGCTAATATCTCTGATTATAAAATGTTACTTGTAAGTGGAACTGCTTTAAATATTGAACCCAGTAAAAGTGCTACTTTTTTTTCTATTGAAGTTGCTAAAAAAAACAAAGTTGATGTTATTTTAGATTTAGACTTTAGAGCCGACCAATGGCAAGATGTCAGGTCTTTTGGATTGATGATAAGAGCAATAATTTCAAATGCTAAAATAGCAATAGGAACTGAAGAAGAGATTTTGGCAGCTACCTTATATGATTCATCTCAATTAAAAATTAAAAATCAACAAATTTCATCTCCAGAAATTTATGGTGATATAGAATATTCTATATCTCAACTTCTCTCATTGGGCATAGAAACTCTAATAGTAAAAAGAGGTAAAAAAGGAGTTAGTATTTATAAATCTAATTCTGAAAGACAAGACGTTCCTGGGTTTCCAGTTAAAATATTAAATGTTTTAGGAGCAGGTGATGCATTTGCTGGCGGGTTTTTGTACGGAATATTAAAAGGGTGGGATTTATATAAATCGTGCCGAATGGGTAATGCCATTGGTGCTCAAATTGTTACCAAAAAAGGGTGTGCAAACTTTATGCCTACTTTGGAGGAATCTTTAAGTTTTGTTGAAAGTAAAGGAGGGTTTTAAGTAAATATAAAGACTAAATGAAATCGCATAAGTCATGAAAACAAAAAAATTAACTGTCGCACAAGCAACTATTGAGTTTTTAAAAAATCAATATGTAAATAGAGATGGCAATGAAAATAAATTCTTCGCTGGATGTTTTGGTATTTTTGGTCATGGTAATGTTGTAGGACTTGGAGATGCCTTAAAACAAAATCCAGATTTTATCTATTACCAATCTAGAAATGAACAGGCAATGGTTCACACTGCCTCTGCTTTTGCTAAAATGAAAAACAGACTACAAACCTTTGTGTGTACAACCTCTATAGGACCTGGCGCTACAAATATGATTACAGCAGCTGCGTCTGCCTCAATTAATAGAATACCAGTTCTTTTACTCCCAGGAGATTATTTTTCTAAACGTTCAGCATCGCCATTATTACAACAAATGGAATATGGGTTTACGCAAGATATGTCCACAAATGACTGTTTTAAACCAGTTTCAAAGTATTGGGATAGAATTAACAGACCTGAGCAATTAATTTCTTCCCTTCTCGAAGCGATGAGGGTTTTAACTTCACCATCAGAAACGGGAGCAGTTACTTTGGCAATGCCTCACGACGTTCAAGCTGAAACTTATAATTTTCCTGTAGAGTTTTTTGAAAAGAGAGTTTGGTATATTCCTCGATTATCTCCAGATATTCTTTTATTAAATAAGGCTGTTGAGATTATTAAAAAGGCAAAACAACCTATGATTGTGGCAGGAGGTGGAGTTATTTATTCAGAGGCTGAAGTGGAGCTTAAAAAGTTTGCTGAGCAATCAGGGATTCCTGTAGCAGAAACTTTTGCTGGAAAGGGTTCACTTCATTATAAACATCCATTAAACCTTGGAGCAATGGGAGCAACTGGAACTAAAGGTGCCAGTGAAATTTCAAAAGCTGCAGATGTTGTAATTGGTATAGGAACTAGATATGGTGATTTTACTTCGGCCTCAAAATCAGCATGGCAAAATCCTAACGTGACTTTTATAAATATAAATGTTGCAGAACTTGATGCTTTTAAACAAAGTGCCGTTCCTCTTCAAGGTGATGCTAAGAAAACATTACAATTAATTACTGAAGCCTTGAAAGAATTTAATACAGGTGATATTTATGTTAAAAAAGTAAAACAATATAACGATGAGTGGGATTCTATTGTTGATAAAGTATACACCACCTTAGACGAATCTAAACCTGTTCAAGCAGAGTATTTAGGAGTATTAAATAATTTTATTGATGATAAAGATGTAGTGGTTTGTGCAGCAGGAAGTGCCCCTGGAGATTTGCATAAGCTATGGCGCACCAAAAACTCCAAAGGGTTTCATCTTGAATATGGTAATTCATGTATGGGTTATGAAATACCGGGTGGATTGGGTGTTAAAATGGCAGACAGCTCAAGAGAAGTTTATGTGATATGTGGGGATGCAAGCTATTTAATGCTTCCATCAGACATTATAACAACGATCCAAGAAGGTTACAAAATAACCATTATTTTAATTAATAATGAAGGATATGCTAGCATAGGAGGCCTTTCTGAATCAGTGGGGGGAGAAGGTTTTGGAACTCATTTTAAATATAGAAATCCTAAAACCGGTCAGCTTGATGGTGACTTTTTACCGGTTGATTTAGCTAAAAATGCAGAAAGTTTAGGCGCTATAGTATATAAACCAAAAGGAATTCAAGAATATGTTGAATCGCTATCTAAAGCTAAGAAAAACGACAGAACAACAGTCATATATTTAGAAACTGTTCGAGATAGAAAAATGGCAGGTTATGGATATTCATGGTGGGAAGTTCCTGTTCCAGAAGTTTCAAAATCAAAAGAAGTTCAAAAGGTCAGGAAACAATATGAAGAAGATAAAAAAGCTCAAAAAAAATATATTAAACCTTATTGATGAATTATAAATAAATAAATAACAAAACAGTCCATTATGCAAACAGTTATTACTTTCATTGGATTCTTAGCTTTTGTAGCTATTTATTCTTTTTTAAAGCTTAGAAAAGAAAAACTTGATTCCACAGAAGGATATTTTTTAGGAGGTAGGAGTTTAACTGGAGTTGTTATCGCAGGATCAATGCTTTTGACAAATATTTCTACAGAGCACCTTATTGGAATGAATGGATCTTCCTATAAAAATGGTTTTATAATAATAGCATGGGAAGTTACTTCTGCACTAGCGCTTATAGCTGCAGCAGTATATTTTGTGCCAAGATATTTAAAAATGGGACTAACAACTATCCCTGAGTTTTTAGAAAAAAGATTTGATAATACTACAAGACTTCTAGTTGCTTTTTTTCTGATAATATCTTTTGTAGTTACCCTATTACCTATAGTTTTGTATACAGGAGCTATTAATTTAGAGAGTATTTTTAATGTATCTGAAGTTCTTGGAGTTACTAAAGGACAAGGACTCTGGTTAACAATAGTTTTGATTGGAATTATTGGATCTATATATGCAATATTTGGAGGTTTAAAAGCAGTAGCTATATCAGACACCATAAATGGATATGGCCTTTTGATTGGAGGTCTAGCAATTCCTGTTTTGGCACTATTTTCAATTGGAGAGGGTGATATTTTAAATGGTATATCTAAAGTTTATGAAAATAGTCCAGATAAATTTAACGTTATTGGAGCTAAAGATTCTGTTATGCCCTTTGAAGTGCTATTCACTGGTCTAATAATTAATCAAATATATTTCTGGGCCATGAATCAAACCATCATTCAAAGAGCTTTAGGCGCTAAAAATCTTGTTGAGGCTCAAAAGGGACTTCTTTATACAGGCGTTCTTAAAATAATAGTTCCATTGATTATAATTCTACCTGGTGTGATTGGATATTATTATTTTGGAGATTCGCTATATGCTAATCAAGACATGATTTATCCAGAGCTAATTAAAAAAGTCTTACCCATGAGTTTAGTAGGTGTTTTTGCCGCAATAGTTATGGGTGCAGTTTTAAGTACATTTAATAGTGTCTTAAATAGTGCAGCTACAATATTTAGTATAGATATATACAAAGGGTTTTTTAAAAAAAAGTCTAAAGAAAAAACCCTTGTAAAAGTCGGGAAAATTACCTCTACAGTCCTAGCAATTTTTTCAATTGCAGTGGCACCTTATGTTGCTAACGCTCCTGATGGACTTTATCAGCTTCTGCAACAATTGAACGGTATATTTTTTATTCCTATTGCCTCAATAATGATTGCAGGATTTTTTATAAAAAAAATATCAGCAACGGGAGCTAAAGTTTCATTATTTGTTGGATTGATATTTTACATAACAATGACATTTATTGTAAAATCAGAATTACACTTTGTACATGTTTGGGGCATAGAATTTTTATTAAATGTAGCTACAATGTTTTTGGTTTCTATGTATTATCCTTCAAATGGAAAATTTAAGTTTACAGAATTAGAAATTAATGACATGGTTCAATGGAAGCATACAAAACCAATGTAATGGGTACATCAAATATAATAGATGCAT
>NZ_CEZOWA010000005.1:71840-106184 GCF_983056325.1 Candidatus Marivariicella sp.
CAATGTCAATAGGGCTTTGTGTTATAACTATATCAATTTATATAATGTTAGGTAGTTTTTAAAATTAATATGATAAAATTAGGGATTGCTCCAATTGGATGGACAAATGACGATATGCCTGAACTGGGAAGTGATATTACTTTTGAACAGTGTATTAGTGAGATGGCACTGGCTGGCTATACTGGATGTGAAGTTGGAACTAAATTTCCTGTCAATGATAGAGTGCTTTTAAAACACATGCTTGATGTTAGAGGCTTAAGTATATGTAACCAATGGTTTAGTTATGAGTTTTCGACAAAATCTTTTCAAGAAGTAAAAAGTAATTTTATCAATCAACTTGATTTTTTAAGTTTTTTTGAAGCTGAAATTGTTGGTGGAGCTGAAACTGGAAATTCTATTCATGGAAATTATAACATATCACTATCTAAAAGAAAACCAGCCACTGACGATATATGGAAAAAACTCACTAATGGTTTAAATGAATTAGGAAAAATTGCATTAAATGAATATGGGATTAAGCTTTCTTACCATCACCATGCTGGAACAATGGTAGAATCGATGGCCGAAGTAGATAGGTTGTTAAACGAAACAGATGAAAAGTATGTTAATTTAAATTATGATTGTGGTCACTTTTATATAGCTGGACAGGATCCTGTTCATGCAATAAAAAAATATCTCTCTCGAACTTCTCATATTCATTTTAAGGATGTCAGAAATAATATTATTGAAAAGCTTGATGAAGAAAACCTTAGTTTTTTAAAGGCTGTTAAGTTGGGAATATTTACCGTACCAGGAGACGGTAATTTAAACATGAAAGAATTATCAAAAGTTATTCATGAAAGTAATTACAAAGGGTGGTTAGTTGTTGAAGCAGAGCAAGACCCTTCAAAGGCAAACCCCTATGAATATGCAAAAAAAGGATTTGAATTTTTAACTAAAGAATTAAAATTTTAAATAAGACACCAAATGAAAAAATTAAAAATTGGAATTGCTGGTTTAGGTAGAATAGGAAAAATTCATCTTAATAATTTATTAGAGCTCAATAATGTAGAAGTTATTGCTGTTATGGACTCCAGTTTTGAAGCTTTAAAATATGCAATAGGAAAAGGAGTTAAATCAGGTTTGCAAAATTATAAAGATTTTCTGGAGGTAAAAGAGCTTGAAGCAATAGTTATATGTACCCCAACTAATACTCACGCAGATTATGTTGAAATTGCAGCAAAATCTGGTAAACATATTTTTTGTGAAAAACCACTAGATTTAAATCTTCAAAGAATCAATGATGTTCTAAAAGTAGTTGATAATTCAAAAATCAAGTTAATGATTGGATTTAATAGAAGATATGATAATGAATTTTACAAAGTAAAATCTTCAGTTAAAATTGGGTCTATTGGTGAACCTTATCTTGTTAAAATAACAAGTAGAGATCCAGCACCTCCTCCAATAGAATATATAAAAAATTCTGGCGGACTTTTTTTAGATATGACTATTCATGATTTTGATATGGCGCGTTTTATAGTTGATAAAGAAATTCAAGAGGTGTATGCAAAAGGAGAAGCTTTTACAGATATTTCTATATCTAAAGCTGGTGACATTGATACAGCAGTTATTGTATTAAAATATACTGATTCTACTCTAGCTATTATTGATAACAGTAGAAAAGCAGCTTATGGATACGATCAACGCTTGGAAGTTTTTGGATCAAAAGGAATGATTCAGGCAAATAATGTAATGATCGATAATAACAATCTTTTTACTCAAAATGGAGTTAAATCATCATTACCAATGAATTTTTTCATTGAAAGGTATGCAGATGCATATAAAAAAGAGATTATAGATTTTATAGATTCAGTAATAAACAACAGGGAAGTCTCTGTTTCAGGAATTGATGGATTAAAATCTTTACAAATTGGATTGGCAGCAAAGAAGTCTCTTAAAGAAAATCGACCTGTAAAAGTTGATGAAATCAAATAACACTATATAAAAGTAAATATTTTATATTTACATATAGAGTATAAATTTTCATATCTTTAAATTTAATATGAAAAAAAGTAATCATTTTGATTTAAGTCAAGATCAGTTAAAATCATTAAATGAATGGGATCTTTTGAGTCTAAAAAAAGATCAGCTTTCTAAGAAGAAAAGAGAAGCACAAACTAAACTCAATAAAATTAAATCAGAGATTGAAATAATTAGTCAAAAAAGATTAAAACTTAAACCAAAACTAAAGAGATTAAAAAATAATTGTATTCCAATTATATCAATAGGTTTTGATAAAAGATGGTCTACATATAATTGTATAATTAAAATTGGAAGTCACCATAAATCATTTTATTTAGGCAAAGAAAAAGTAATAAAAGCTAAAATTAATGTCTTCTTTAAAGAGGACATATCCAATAAAAACATTGCTTTTTTAAAAGAGGAAACAATTAAAATTATTAGAAACGTTATCAATAATTTTCTACCTCAAATTAGTTCAACTAAAATCACAAAGCATAATAATAAATTGAGTTTTGAAAATATTATTAAAAAGTATGAAGAGGAAGGGGATTGGGAATATTATCAATGGACTAATTCCAATTAACAATCCAAATTTATCATGATTTCTAAACAGATAGCTATTGTAGGAGGGGGTGCTGCTGGTTTTTTTTCAGCCCTTTCCGTAAAGGAACATCATCCTAATCATAAAGTATTTCTTTTTGAAAAAACATCTAAGCTACTTAGTAAGGTCAGAATATCTGGGGGAGGAAGATGTAATATTACGCATGATTCGCAAGACATAAATTCATTGTGTAATTCATATCCAAGAGGAGGTAAAAAATTAAAATCCATATTTTATCAATTCAGCAATATTGATACACAAATATGGTTTGAAAAAAGAGGGGTGCCTTTAAAAATAGAGAACGACGGTCGAATTTTTCCAGTGTCTGACAAATCAGAAAGTGTAATTGAATGTTTGATTTCAGAGTGTGAACAATTAGGTATTGACATCCAAATAAATCAAGCTGTTAAGTCAATAGAAGTAAAACCAGATTATTTGAATTTGGAATTGTCAAATTCAAAATCAATGACTTTTGATTCAGTTATCATAACAACTGGTGGAAGTCCTAAAATAAATGGATTTGATTGGATTTCGAATTTGGGACATAAAATTATTCCACCCGTTCCATCATTATTTACTTTTAACATGCCAAATGAATCTGTAACTCAATTAATGGGTTTGGTTGTAGAGAATGCTATCATTAAAATAGAAGAGTCTAAAATTAAAACTCAGGGTCCTGTTTTGATAACTCATTGGGGAATGAGTGGTCCAGCAATATTAAAAGCGTCATCTTTGGGTGCTCGTTTGCTTTATGAGAAGGATTATCAATTTGAAATTTCCATAAACTGGATTGGAGAGACAAATACTGAGTTTTTATATCAAAAGCTAAATAATTTTGCACAACAAAACCCAAAAAAATTGATTGTTAAAAACAATATATTCTCTCTTCCAAATAGAATGTGGTCTTTTTTGTTGGAAAAATCAAGTATTTCAGAAAATTTAAAATGGAATGAAATTTCTAAAAAAAGTATTAGAAAATTTGTTGAAATATTAACTAAAGACAATTTTAAAGTATCGGGTAAAACAACTTTTAAAGAGGAATTTGTTACATGTGGAGGAATTGACATTAGTGATATTGATTTACAAAATATGAAAAGTAAAATATCTTCTAATATTTATTTTGCAGGTGAAATTATAAATATTGATGCAATAACAGGAGGGTATAATTTTCAAGCTGCATGGAGTGGAGGGTATGTTGCAGGAAAACTAGGGTAACTTTTTTTCAATAGTATTTAATACTATTATTTAATCTATTTTTGAGGATGAAAAATAAAAACAAAGTTTCATTTCGATGGGCATTTAATGAATTTATTTGGCCCAGAAGAAAAATTGTATTTCTAGGTCTTTTTTTAATTATCATCAGAAGTTTATCTGGTTTGGTTCTTCCTTATTCAAGTAAAACTCTAATTGATGAAGTCATTCCTTCTAAAGATATTAATGCTTTGTCATTTTTATTGATCGTCGTTTGCTCTGCCTTAATTTTTCAATCTATAAGTGCCTTTTCCCTGACACGACTTCTGAGTGTTGAGGCACAACATTTAATCTCTTTACTAAGAGCAAAAGTGCAGCAGAAACTCTTGACACTTCCTATTTCTTTTTTTGATAATAATAAATCTGGAGCCCTTGTGTCAAGAATAATGACTGATGTTGAAGGAGTTCGTAATTTGGTAGGCACAGGTCTAGTTCAGTTAATTGGCGGAAGTCTAACCGCTGTGATTTCTTTAGTTGTATTAATTAAAATTAATGCTCTAATGACTTTATTTGTTTTGGTTCCTGTTATGATTTTTGCTGTAATTGCACTCAAAGCATTTGGATATATTCGACCTATTTTTAGAGCACGTGGTAAAATTAATGCTGAAGTTACGGGAAGACTCACTGAAACATTAAATGGTATTCGAGTAATTAAGGGATTTAGTGCTGAGAAACAAGAATTATTGGTTTTTGAAAGAGGAGTAGAAAAGCTATTTCAAAATGTTAAGAAGAGTCTTACAGCAACTGCATTTATGACAAGCTCTGCAACTTTATTAATTGGACTTGCTTCAGCTGGAATAATGGGTATAGGCGGGTATTTTATAATGAATGAAACATTAACCTACGGACAGTTTGTTTCTTTTACACTTTTTCTTGGTTTTATGATTGCCCCTATCGTTCAAATGAGTAATATAGGAAGCCAGTTAACTGAGGCTTTTGCCGGATTGGATCGAACTCAAGAATTGATGAGTTTACAGGAAGAAAATGATCCAAAGGAAAGAACTTTGAATCTGGATAATCTTAAGGGAGAAGTAATTTTTAAAGACCTCTCTTTTGGGTACGATAACAAGACTGAAGTATTGCACAACATATCATTTTTAGCCAAACAAGGCTCTGTAACTGCATTGGTTGGATCCTCAGGGTCAGGTAAAACAACAATAGCCAGTTTGGTTACTGCTTTTCTTAAACCAACATCTGGAAAAGTATTAATAGATGGAATTGATCTATCAAAAGTTAATTTAAAAAGTTTTAGAAGTCAAATAGGTGTTGTTTTGCAAGACGATTTTTTATATGAAGGCACAATTCGTGAAAATATTCTTTTCCCAAGACCTACTGCTTCAAAAAAAGAACTTATGGAAGCAGTCAATGGCTCTTATGTGAATGAATTTACTGATCGTTTTGAAGACGGACTAGAAACGATTATTGGAGAAAGAGGAGTTAAGTTATCGGGGGGTCAAAAACAGAGAATTTCAATTGCAAGAGCACTTTTAGCAAACCCAAAGATTGTTATTTTGGATGAAGCAACATCAAACTTAGATACAGAAAGCGAATCCTTCATTCAAAAAAGCTTGACTGTTTTAATGAAAAACAGAACGACATTCGTAATTGCTCATCGATTAAGTACTATTCAAAAAGCAGATCAGATTTTAATCATTGAAGATGGACTAATTTTAGAAAGAGGTAAACACAAGGAATTACTTGATTCTAAAGGAAGATATTACGAGTTACATAAATATCAGACAAGATTATAATTTAATATCTTTATAAGTGCAAAAAAAATACTTTATAAAATTTGTATTTGAGTTTATAGCCATCTTCATGGGTATTTCTGCTTCTTTTTGGTTGAATCAAACATCAATAAAAAACGAAAATGAAAGTGAAAGACAAAGAATCATTAATAGTTTATTAATTGAAGTTGAAGAAATTAAAAAATATTGTGAACAAAGTTTAAATGCTTGGAGCGAGGACATTGAAATTTACACAGTTTTATTAGAAGAGAATCTTGAAGTAGATTTAATCAAGAAAATTAGCTCAAGTAAATCAAGAATTGAGTATAATCTTATTTATTTTAGAGATTTTATGCCACCTATGAATAGATATAATTCAATGATCAATAGTGGTGATTTAAAATATTTAAAATCTGAAAAATTAAAAGAGGTTTTAACAAGGTTGCACTCTTTGAATATATCCCGTATAAAAACAACTGTAAAGGATGAGCAAACACTAAAAGAACAATTAATTAACTTGTTAACCCTTGAACATCCTAAATTATTTACAGCTGCAATAAATAGTAATAATAATCTTGATGATTACTTAAAAATATTACACTTCTCGATAAACAATGATTTAAAATTAAAATCTAATATGCTTGTACAAATGAAATATTTTAAAACTAGGATTTCATCTTTAACACTCTATATGATTACACTTGAAGAGTTAAATGAAGTGCTTAAAAATTTAATTAAAAATATTTAGAAAACTAATTAATAGGTTGGTATTCATCAATTGTAATATCACCAGATGAATTATTGATTTGATCAAGCAATGACTTCATATTAAAAAAATCATGTTCCTTAGCAATTTTACCATCTTTCATAGTGACAATAGTAGTTCCTGATAGGTCTAAGTAATTACCAGTTGCAGGTATTCCAAAAAACTCACCAGTATGTTTCCCTTTAAAATTCCAGTGTTTTATTAATTTATCTCCTTGACCAAAAGCATCTATTATTTTCCAGTCTCTGTCAGAAAATGCAGTTATATAATTTTCGTAATAAGCTTTGGTTGCATCAATACCGACTATATCTCCTTGGTCTGTTATAATAACTACATCGGTGGTAAAGTTTTCTTCATTGACAACACTTGTGTCTCCATCTTGTATAAAAGTGTCCCAAACTTTTGTGTACATTTCAATATCCTTTTCTGTCTGAGCATTTGCATCAATAATATTTTTTTCATCTTTAGTAACTGAAGAACAACTAATTAGAATGATTGATAACACTAGAAATAATAAATTTTTCATTTTTTCATTTTTTCAAATGTAATAAATTCCAATTAGGTTTTAAACATGTAAGCTTTGTTTTAGTAAGATATTTTCATTAGTTTATAATGAAAATAGTATTTATAATAAATCATAAATAGTGAAAAAAATTATTGTTGAGATTTGCTGCAGTTCAATCCAGTCCGTAGAAAAAGCTGTTGAAGGAAAAGCAGACAGGATTGAATTATGTCAGAACTTATTGGTCGATGGTCTTAGTCCTTCATCTGAACTCCTAGAGAAAGCAACTTTGATTTGTAATCTTCCAATCCATGTACTTATTAGGCCTAGAGCTGGAGATTTTAATTATAATGATAAAGAGATAGAACAAATAGAAAAGGATATTGAGCGAGTTAAAAAATTTCCCATTCAAGGCATTGTTATCGGGGCATTAGATAAAGAAAACTACTTAGCGTTAGAACATCTCAGAAAATGGAGAAATATGTGTCCTGATTTAAACCTTACATTTCACCGTGCTTTTGACGTTGTAAAAGATCCAGAAAAAGCAATTGCTCAACTAATCGAATTAAAATATGATCGAATTTTGACTTCTGGACAAGAGGCAAAAGCTGCAGATGGATTAAAATTATTACAAAAACTAAATTCTAAATTCTTAGATAAAATAACTATTATGCCCGGGGGAGGAATTAATGACGTTAACGCAAATGAATTCCTGAATTCAGGATTCAATGAAATTCATCTATCAGCAAAAAATAAAGTAACCGCCACAGATCCGATTGCAAATCTTAAAATCATTCAATCCGTCATGTCAACAGCATCAAATTATAAATAAATTTTGATAACACTTTTTAGTATAGTTTTATTTTACAGATTTTCAGATTGTTTTTAATAGTAAAACACATTCATTTTCATTGATCTAACCTATTTTTTGTTTATTTGTTTAAGCGATTAAACCTTTGACTCCTTATTAGGTCAAAAGATAAGTTTAATGGATAAATCAAAAAAATAAATGAACCATATAAATACAACCATTTTTCTATTCTTTTCATTTTTGCTTGTATCATATACGCCAGAAATTACAAATCAAAACTTCCAGGGCAAAGCATACTATTTTTCAAAATCTAAATTGAATTTGGGTAGTTGGGGTGCAAGAATGAGTGAGGCCCAAAAAAAGCAAATGCAAAGCCGTCTAAAAAATAGACTAGAAAAAACATTCATCTTAAGCTTCAACAAAGAAGAATCAATATTTGAAGAAGAAGAAAAAGTAGATGCCATTTCTGGAGCAACTGATTCCTGGGGAAGTAACTTTTCAAGAGGTAAACAATACAAAAACATAAAAGAAAATCAGTTAGTTCAGACACAAGAGTTTTACGGCAAGCGATTTTTAGTTAAGGATGAATTACAAAACATTGATTGGAAAATGGAATCAGAATCAAAAAAAATTGGACAGTATATGTGTTTTAAAGCTACTGCTTCTGTTCCAACAAAAGAGTTGACATGGTTTAGTTTCTCTTGGGGTGACTTATCCTCTGAGAGTGATAGTGCTGAAGTTCAGATGACCGAAGTAGAAGCTTGGTATACTCTTCAAATACCATTAAAACACGGACCAGCAGAGTTCGGAGGGTTACCAGGTTTAATTTTAGAGGTAAGTGCAGGTGATACAACAATATTATGTTCTCAGATCTCAATAAATCCAAAGAATTCATTTGATATAGAAGCACCTAGTAAAGGAAAAGTAATTACTAAGATGGCATATCAAGCTACTCTTAAAGGAAAAATGCTTGAAATGAGAAATAACAGAGGCAGAAGAAGAAGAAACTAGCTATTCACAATATTACTATTTAAAACATGAAAAAAACTTGGTTTATTTTCTATATTCTACTTGCTGTTTCCTCATATGGTCAAATTAAATTAGAGGGTGTGGTTACCGATAGTTTGAAAAACCCGCTTGAATCAGCAAGTTTAGTTGCAATTAATGAAAAGACAAGTAATATGGAATCATATGTTGTCACTGATCAATCGGGGAAATATAAACTTCCACTAAAAAAAAATACTAACTATAAAATACAAGTAAGTTATTTCGGCTTGAGAACCATTGATGAGGTTATAAAAACCAAGGAAATAAATCTTTCTAAGAACTATGTAATGTTAAAGGGAATTCTCTTGGATGAGGTAATTGTCAAAATACCAATAATTGTAAAGGGGGATACAATTATTTATGATGCAGATTCATTTAAAAATGGATCTGAGAGAAAACTAGAAGATATTATAGACAAACTTCCTGGGGTAGAAATCAATGAAAATAATCAGATTGAAGTTGAGGGAAAAATCGTGAATAAAATAACAGTGAACGGTAAAGACTTTTTTGATGGAGACACTAAAATTGCAACAAAAAACATCCCCTCCAGTGCAGTTGATAAAATCCAAGTTTTAAAAAATTATGCTGAGGTTGGACAACTAAGCGGAGTAAGAAACAATCAGAATAATGTTGCTATTGATATAAAGTTAAAAGAAGGTAAAGAAAGTTTTTGGTTTGGAAATGTTACTACAGGACTAGGAGATTCCCCAACAGACAACTTGTATTTACTTCAGCCTAAACTATTTTATTATAGTCCAAAGTATAGTATTAATTTTATTGGTGATCTTAATAATATTGGCGAGGTTGCCCTTACAAGAAGAGATATTAGAGGTTTTGGAGGAGGCTTTAGAACGCCCAGTAGGCAAAGTGGAACTAGTATAAATCTTGGAGATAATAGTCTTAATTTTTTGACCAATGGAAGGAATGCGCTCCAAACGAAAAATAAATTAGCTACGGGTAACTTTAGTTATTCTCCAAACTCAGCGCTAGACTTAAGTGGATTCATGATTTATAATACCACCCAAATTCTTTCAAATGAGATCAGTTTAATAAGATATACAGATTCTGGAATACCAGATGAATCAAAAGATCAATCTGGAAATGAAAATTCAAGCCAAGGTTTATTAAAGCTTAGTGCTTCTTTCAAACCAAACTTTAACAATCAAATGGACTACGATATTATAGCTCGTGTTTCTAATGATTCTCAGCAGCAAAATATTTTTTCTTCAATTATTGGAAATACAAATCAAATTAACGAAATAACTCCGTTTACAATAAATCAAAATTTAAATTATTACTACACTTTAAATGAAAAAAATATTTTTGCTTTTGAAGCCCAGCACTTGATTAAAAACGAAGATCCATTTTATAATGTAGTTTTACAAAATGATCCAAATGCAGATGATGCATTCGATTTAACAGCAGAAGCCCTGGGTCTGAACAGTTCTTTTACAAACTATGATATCGGTCAGAACAGGAAAATAAAATCAAATCAGTTAGATGCAAAATTGGATTACTATAACATAATAAACCCCAAAAGTAATATCAATATCACCTTAGGGACCATATTAAGTCTTCAGGAATTTAATTCCAATATTTTTCAATTTTTAGACAATAGCCTTAAGTTTACACCTACTCCAAATATTAATCAAGGATTAGGTTCAAATGATACAGAATATAGCTTCAGTGATGTATATCTAGGTATTCATTATCGTTTTAGAACTGGAAAATTTACTTTTACTCCAGGCCTTTCAATACATGCATATGGAAACAGTAACACCCAATATAGTGAAACGATAAAAGACAATTTTTTAAGGGTTTTACCTGATTTTGAAACTCGAATACAGCTTAAAAAAGGAGAGTCTCTAACACTCAGCTATAATATGAAAAATCAGTTTACGGATATAACTCGTTTGGCTCAAGGATTAGTTTTTAATGATTATAACAGTATACAATATGGAAATCCAGACTTACAAAATGCTTTGTCTCACAACATAAGTCTATTCTACAGTAGCTTCAATCTTTTTAACTATACAAATGTATTTGTAAGGGCTGCCTACTCAAGTAATATCGATCAAATAAGAGGATTAACAAATTTTGAAAGTGTAATAAGAACAAGTACGTTTTTTAATTCCAGTTTTGCTGATGAAAACATGAATCTTTTTGGTCGTGTTCAAAAAACGTTTGGAAAAATCAGGACAAGTTTAAATACAAGTTTAAATTACAGTAAGATAAATCAATTTATTCAAGGTAGACCTTCACTTAACGAAGGATTTACTCAAACCTATACTCCTGGAATAAGAACGAACTTTAGATATGCCCCCAATATCAGTTTAAGATATAGATACTCAATAACAACTAATGAACAAGGAAATCGGGAAACAGAATTCGTTACAAAAGCACCGTCTGTTGAGTTTGATGCATTTATTCTAAAGAAAATGACTTTTCGAACCAATTACAGCTATACAATTCAGGATCAAGGCACAAGTGAACCCCAATCATTTCAAAATTGGAATGCATCTTTTTCGTATGTAAAGGATAAGGATGCTAAATGGGAGTACGAGATTAAAGCTTCAAACATTTTGAATATAGATACTCAAGTCAGAAACAGTGCTAATAATATTTCTGTATTTAGTTCAGAAACATTTATTCAGCCAAGATTTGTCACTTTTAGGGTAGTTTATAGACTCTAGATAGAATTCCCTTTAAATAATTATAGAAAGAGCTTAATGAATTAAAATAGATCATTTCTAATTTATTGTTTCTAAAATCAAATTTATATATTTACGAATCAACAGCCTTTTTCAATGTTCAATTCAAATAAATTTTTTCAATTCATAAGTGGTTTTGTCGCTTTTGGTTTTACAATGCTCCAAGGGTTAGATTGGGTGTTTAAAAAATATTCTATTGAAAGTAGATTCTTCAATTACATAGTTATAACGTTATTTTTAGCGTTTATAATTTCACTTTTTGCTTTATATCTAAAGTCAAAAAAGACTAAAAGTGTTACAGTTAAATCAAATGATAAAAAAAGTAAGGTTGTAAGAGTTGTGAATGTTCTTTTCACGGGATTACTTTTAGTCTTATTTGTTTACTTTTTCAGAAAGTCTGAATCAAAAAACGAGTTACTTACTGAGCTCTTACCGAAAATATCAGTTGCTTTTGACAATAACGATATTAATTATGTTTTTACTAAATCAAAAGAACTTTTAGTAAAAAATCCTGAAAACGAAATTTTAAAAAGTTTTTTTATAAAATCATCATGGAAAATAAGTGTTGATAGTGATTTAAATAAAACGGATGTATATGTTAAATATGGTAGAGATTCAATTTGGAATTATGTTGGAAAAACCCCGATCGATAGTTTGAGAGTTCCTGCACTAGGTAGTGAAAATGATTTTAACTTAAAACTTATTAATGGGCAAACAGAATATATTGGTTCTAACGAAGAATTTGGATCTTTCAACCTTAGTTTAGTAGAAAAGTTACCAAAAGGCTTTGTTTTAAAAAACCAAAAGAATGATGTTTTCATGAACATCCCGGGTGTTTATTTTGGAAGTAACATTAAAATAGATGCTTTTGGTATTTCAAAAACAGAGGTATCCAATTACGAGTTCAAGGCTTTTATTGATTCAGGAGGCTACAAAAACCCAGATTATTGGGATTTTCCAACTAAAATTAGTGGACAGGAATATACCTTTGATGAAGCAAAAAGTTTGTTTACCGATAAATATGGAAGACCAGGCCCAAAGAATTGGTCATATGGTGAATATCCAGATGGAGAAGATGACCTGCCTGTTAATGGTGTTTCTTGGTTTGAGGCTAGGGCTTATGCAAAATATAAATCTTTAGATTTGCCTAATATTTATCAGTGGCTTGATGCATCTTTATTATCCGGATTTACGGCAAAGTTACCGGAATTGAAAAATTCCAATTACAATTCTACAAAACTGAAAAACGTAAACTTTCAAAGTGAAAACCCAAATTTACTGCCAAATATTGCCGGGAATGTAAGGGAATGGGTCATTAATACTCACGGAAGCGATAGACGCTTAATCCTCGGAGGGGCTTTTAATACTAATGAATATACTTTTAATAGTTTTTATAGTCTAAATCCTCTAGATAGGTCAATTCAAAATGGATTAAGATTGGTAAAAAACTTTGGTAATGAAAATGAAAACAATAATAATCATAATGTCAAACACATAGAGAGAAACTTTGATGATGAATTTGATGTAAGTGATGAAGTTTTCGAGGTTTATAAATCACAATTCGATTATCCAAGTACTCCTCTAAAAGTCAAAACAACAGAAGTGAAAAGTCCAAACTCAAATTATTCTATTGAAAAATTTGAAATGGATCCTCCGTATAGTAGTGATGATAAGTTATATGGTTTCATTATTTCATCTAAAGAATTTAAAAACAAGTCAGTTCCAATAATTGAATTCCCAAGTGCAGGGGCAATATTTAGTGATCAAATTATAATTGACGAGAATTTATTGAAGGATCGAAAATATTTGTTAGATGAAGGCTATTCTCTAATTATTCCTGTTTATTATAATAATTATGACCGAGAAAAATCTCTTAATAGTTGGTGGCCAAATGAATCAGAGGAATATAAAAATGCTATTATCAAAATTGGAAAAGATTATAAAAGAGTCATAGACTATCTGAAAACAAGAGAAGATTTAGACACGAAAAAGCTTTCTTACATGGGATTTAGCTGGGGCTCTGTAACTTCCAATATTCTTTTAGCAATTGATGATAGAGTTAAATCTGCAACAATATTTGCAGGAGGTTTGATGCTCCAAAAAAGTAGAAAAGAAATCGAAGCTCATTTGTATTTGAGAAGAATAAAAATACCTATACTGCACATTGTTGGTAAGCTTGACGGAATATTTGAATATGAAGATTCATTTTTACCTTGGAATAAATTAATTGGCACCCCAGAAGAGGACAAATTTATTATAACTATCGATAAAGCTGGCCACGGATTACCAAAAGATGTAATGATAAAAAATCATCTAGAATTATTAAAAAAATACAACTAGACCCAATTAATATTGGAGATCAATAGTTGTATATAAAGAGAACCAAAAGGAAGTGAAAAGATTATAAGACCACATATTTATAGTGATTCTAACAGCCATGGGGCTTGATCTATCTTTCGTACACAGATTCGGACATTAACATAGCAAACAATATACTATTAAAGGAAAATAACCCTATTAAGGACTTTTTCTGTGTGCTAAAATACTCCTTTTTTATAGGTGTAAGATTCGTTTAGTTTTTGAAAAAACTGGATTTTATCAACTTGAAAACACTTATTTTGTAAAAACACCTTTACATTCTGATGCTTTGAGATTAATTTAATATCTTTTGGATGTAAAATATTTACAAAATAACCAATGAATCGAAGAATTGCTTTAAAGCATGTGGGATTGATAACCGCGGGTTTAGTTATAACTCCATATGGATGTAATATTGAGCCTGAGATTGTATATTCTAACTTGCCAATGTTAAAAAAAGAACAGCAACAAACAATAGGCTACTTGTCTAATATAATTTTACCTGAAGACGCAATTAATTTTCCAACTATGGAATCTCGTCAAGAATTTATTTTAACTATGGTAAATGATTGTTATGGCACATCGAAAATAAAAAGATTTTCAAAAGAATTTGAAATGATATCAACTGAACTTAAGGATATTGAATTTGGAAAATTTTCATTAAATGAACAAATATCTTTTATTGACAAAAGCTCTCTATCAAAAAATCCTTCTTCTTTTTTCATTGAAACTTTAAAAAAATACTCTTTACTTCATTTTGAATCTTCAGAAAATTATATGATTGATTATTTAAACTTTGAATTTATTCCTGGAAGATATTTAGGGAGTGTTTCTATTTAACTTATATGATTAAAAATAAATACGATGCGATAGTAGTTGGAGCAGGCATGTCCGGAGGTTGGGCTTCAAAAGAATTTTGTGAACAAGGGTTTAAGACATTGTTGCTTGAAAGAGGTCCAAATGTTGAACATATAAAAGACTATCCCACAACAAATATGCAGCCTTGGGAATTTAAACACCGAGGAAGATTGACTTCTAAAGATATGGAAGAAAACCCTATTGCTAGTCGTTGTTATGCTTTTCGGGAAGATTCTAAACACTTTTTTGTTAAGGACAAAGAACATAAATATGGACAAATAAAACCTTTTGATTGGATCAGAGGCTATCAAGTAGGGGGTAAATCTATAATGTGGGCAAGACAAGTTCAAAGATGGAGTAAATATGACTTTGAAGGACCAGAAAGAGATGGGTTTGCAGTAGAATGGCCGATTAATTATAATGATTTAAGTGATTGGTATACTTATGTAGAAAAATTTGTAGGGGTAAGTGGAAATAAAGATGGATTAGATACATTACCTGATGGAGATTTTTTAAAACCCTGGGAAACGAATATTGTTGAGGACTATTTTACTAAAACCATTAAAAAGCACTACAACGATCGACACGTAATTTATGGCCGTTGTGCACATCTAACTGAAAGCAAGCCTATCTTTTTAGAACAAGGAAGAGGGCTTTGCATGGGTAGAAATATATGTCAAAGAGGCTGTCCTTACGGCGGATATTTTAATGTAAATTCAACATTAATTCCTTGGGCAATGAAAACTGGTAATCTAGATCTTAAACCGAATTCCGTTGTTCAATCTATTTTATATGATGAGTCTAAACAAAAGGCGACAGGAGTCAGGGTTATTGATTCTAAAACTAAAGAAAGCAAGGATTATTTTGCCAATGTGATTTTCGTTACGGCATCAACTTTAAACACAAACCTTATTTTACTTAACTCAAAATCAAATCGATTTCCTAATGGTTTTGGAAATGATAATGATTTATTAGGTAAATATATTGCATTTCACAACTATAGGGGAACTATTAGTGCTGAATATGAAGGGTTTCCTGATTTCACGACAAAAGGAAGAAAACCAACTTCTCATTATATTCCTCGATTTAGAAATGTACACAAACAAGAAACAAATTTTTTAAGGGGATATGCAGCAGGTTTTGGAGCAAGCCCACAGAGAGAAACCAATAGAGATCGCTTAGGAGAGAATTTAAAAAAACAGCTCTTAAATACACGTGAAACAGGAGTTTGGAATGTCGGGTCTCACATGATGGGTGAGACAATTCCTAAGATAACAAATCAGGTCACATTAGATTCAGAAAAAGTTGATGAATGGGGAATCCCGCAATTAAATATAGATGTCGATTACGATGAAAATGATGAAAAAATGTTAAAGGATTTTTTTAATGAATTTACGGAGATGTATTCTAAAGCCGGTTTTATTAATATCAAAACTAATGATAACAATAGAACTCCTGGAAATGACATTCATGAAATGGGTGGAGTTAGAATGGGGAAAGATCCAAAAACGTCATTACTTAATCGATGGAATCAATTACATAACTGCAAAAATGTTTATGTAACTGATGGAGCGTGCATGACCTCTACCTCAACACAAAATCCATCCCTAACCTTCATGGCTATTTCAGCTAGAGCTGCAAATCATGCAATCCAAGAATTAAAAAAAAGTAATTTATAAACTTGAAAAAATGGCAATTGAAGTTATGAAGCAAGGGGCACATGCATTTGTTGAGGTTTCTATTGCAGTTACTCTGAAAGAAATGTAAAGTATTATATTTAGTAAATAAAGTAACAGGAGAGAAGTAAGAAAGTATAATAGAGCAGAACCTAAAGATAAAGGAGCTAATGCATATATTGTAATGAAAGAATCTCAAGGCAGAAACTAAAGTGTACCCTTAAATACGTTACTATCTAGATCAAACTGATCTATTTGCTTCAATTTTAGTAAATTAATCAAATAATAAAACATCCATTAAATACACACAAAATGAAGAATAACAAAAAGCCTAGTACTAAAGAGATTATTATTACAATAGCAATTATTATAATAATAATGATTGGAGGTGGTTTAATGATGTGGTCAGTGAGGAATGGTGTAAATTGGGGATAATGGTAAAAACTAAAGTGTACCCTTATTATAAGACTACATATTCTACAATAATTTGACCTAAATTCCAAGAAGGTATATAATAATTAAATTGTGTAGGTTCTAGAATCTCCTTAAATATTCGGTTTTGAAGCACAGATGAATTTCCAGTAATTATGGTTAAAGAAAAGGATCCCTGAGATTTTTTTTGACCAAGTTCATCTCTTACCATTTCCATAGCTTCTTTATGACGGATTCCATGTAGATCTATTTCATCAAAACCCTTTGAAGATTGGAACATCTTTTTTTTACAAATATAACACGACATTAATTATATTAGCTTTTTTACACTTAATTATGAAAACTGAAAATATTAATTGGAAATTTATTTCTGTATTAAACTTAATAGTAATTATATATTTAAGTTTTTTTATTTTACCTGGAAGTGACGAAATCCCACCAATTATTCCTCATTTAGATAAAATTGGACATTTTATACTTTACGGGTTTCAGGCTCTTAGTCTATTTATGCTTTTAAAACAACATAATTTTATAAAACCAAATATTGTTGTTACAATAACATGTTTTATAATTGGAACTATTATTGAATATTTACAACCAGTATTGACTAGTAATCGTGTTTTTGATTTTTTTGATATAATAGCAAATTTAACAGGTGTATTGACAAGCTTAATTGTGATAAAACTAATACTTTTAAAAACAGTTAAAAGATAAAGTCAAAACACACTTTTTTAAAATGACGACACATATTTAGGTAGAAATTTTAGATGTTTTCTGAATGTAATTTTACAGACTTTAACTGATTCATTTCATTTATAAAGGTAGTCCAAACAAGAAAAATCTCCTTATTTATTATTTCTAATTGAGGGACCCCAGTATTTCTTCCTCCATCAATTTTAGATATTGTAATTGGCTTTGAAACCAGACCATTTACTGAAACTTTTTTTATCCTTAGATACGTTCCATCGTCGTCAGTCTCCATATAACTAATTATTGCTTCATCATCATTTAGAAACGCAACGTCCACTCTTCCTATAGCATTAACATCATTAATTTTTATTGGTTTATCAAATGAAGCTCCATTATTTTTTGAAAATGAAACGTTAACCAATGGATTACCCTTAGATGCAGTAAACCAAGCAACAGCAAGATTTTTTGAGTTAGAAGTAACTTTAGGTCCGTTTACAGGACATCCATTAATTATCCAGCCATCGTCATGAACTGGACTGGGATCTTCCCAAACTCCATTTATATTTCGCACACTATAAATATCTCTTACTTCTGTATTACTTCTATCCCTGTAAACAACGATGGGGCCATTACTGGTATTTGCTATTGATGTCTGACAACAATCACATGCTGCTGCATCGAGTTCACTCTCATTAATAACATCTCCATTGTTAGAGATTTCGGCAAAACGAATTGTCATGGGTTTGTGCTCCCCATCATGTTTTTTTTCAATTGTATTTCTTCCATCTAACCAGGTAACAAAAAATCCTTTTTTGTTTGGGATAATACTAACAAAACCGTGCTCTGCTTTTACACCGTCGGTATTTAATAAAAAGTCTTCCTTTATTTTTTCTCCAGTTATTTTTCGAAGATTCAAAATTACGTCATAGGTGTATGTTCCAGAATCTGATTTCTTTAAATAGCTAGTTAATATTAAATCCTTGTTAACTGCATGAGCTGGAAAATCGGCCCAATTAACGAACCAGTCAGAGCCATCAGCAATTTTTTGAGGTTCAATCCATTTCCCGTTTTTAAGTTGACTAAAATATAAACAGGGTCTATTATCTTGTTCAGAAGATATCCATGATAATGATAAAGTTCCATTATAAGAAACTAAACTAGGTTGTGCATTATTGTTATGATATGATAGTGGAATATCTTCAATAAGAATTTCTTTTGTTGCGCAAGAAATTAAAGTTAGCATGCACAAAAACACATATACTTTTTTCATATTAGAATGCTTTTAATTTATTTATCATTTTTTCAGAATCCCAAATAACACCTCCAACGATAGTTTCAATTTTAATTCCTTTTTCATTGAAAACATAAGAAGTAGGTAAAATATGTATTCCAAATGTTTCATTTGAATTAACAGACTTTAAAAAATTAAAATCATATTTCTTATTATTTTTAAACTTAGATATTTTTGAAATATTTTCATCAGAAATTAATAAAAATATATAATTATAATCTTTTAAAATTTGTTGTGCTTTAATCATGCCTGGCATTTCCTTAATGCAAGGACTACACCAAGTGGCCCAATGATTGATTATAATTTTTTTTCCAATGAAAGATGTCAAATCAACTTTCTCATTTTCTAAATTCACAAAGGAAGTTTTGAGCTGTAAGGACTCTATATCATTGTAGGAATTACAATTAATACAAACAAAAAAACAAATTATAATGACCAAATTTTTAATAAAATTCATTTTCTAATATAATTTCTAATTTTTCTTGTTCTTTGCTTTTCTCGCAAGACGTTTTGCTTTTCTCTCGGCCTTAAGTGCTTTTCTTTCTTCTTTGGTCATTGGAGGGGGTGCGTTCCAAAGATTTTGAGAACTTTCATATTCAGCGTCAGTAACTTCGGTTTTTAAAATAATAACCCCAGCTCCACCCTGAGAACCGTACTTGTTAGCGCTAGCTAATCCTCTTAAAACCTCTAAATAACGTACTTGCGAAATGTCGATAGGTGGAGGAGAATTATATATCATCCCGTTGACTTCCCATATAACTGCATCTGAGGATTTGAAGGATTGTCTACCCCTTATTGAAATATTCTTACCTCTTGAACCTGTTATTATTTTTGCTCCTGCTATTCTTTGTGCAATAACCTCAACCAAATCTCTACCAGAAACTATTTTCATATTTCTTAGTGAGTTAGTTTTTTTATCCTTACCAATGATACTTTTATCACCATTCAATGTAATATTTACGGTATATGTCGATTGATCAAAACCAAGAGACTGTCCTGAAAAACCAACTTTAGAAAACAGCAAATTACCCTTTCCGTTTGTGATCAACGAAAATGTTCCATCAGCCTCAGTTAAGGTTTCACTATTATCTTCTTCAACAATTACTTTTACTCCCACTAAAAGATTATTATCAGCATCTACAACAGTACCCGTAATTTTTTTTTGAGAAAATAATAGAACGGGAACAAACAAAAGGGCTATGAGTATTTTTCGCATTTTAATTATGTTTTTTTGAGTTTATCATTATGTGACTAATTAAACAAAAATAAGTTTAAAAATTAATTATCATATATGTTTCTATATGCAAAGATATTTTTAATTTGGTTTATTAATTAGAATTAAAAACTTTATTCAATGAAAATTAGTTTTCATAAGATTTTATTGCAAAAAAGATTCCCCCTCGCTATTAGTCGTGGGGTTCACGGTGATACTTATAATGTTTTTGTGAAAGTTGAAAAAGACGGTATTATTGGCTGGGGTGAATCTGCTCCAGGAAAAAATGAAGGAGCTCAAAATCCAGAACAAATAATATCAGAACTTCAAAAACTAGTTGAAACTAATATTACCCAAAAGTCAATCTCAGAAATAGAATATACCGCTCGTGAGCTTAAAATTTCTCCTTGTTCTTATGCTGGTTTGGATATAGCCCTTTGGGATTGGAAAGCCAAGAAAGCAAACATGCCTCTTCATGAGCTCCTTGGACTACCTATTCCAAAGACAAAAACATCAGTCACTCTAGGTATCATGAGTTCTGAATCTGTAAAAGACAGAATACCTTTATTATTTGATAATAGTTCAGCGAAATATTTAAAAGTTAAATTGGGTTCACCGCAAGGAATTGATGCGGATAAAAATATGTATAATCAAGTTTTAGAAAGCGTGAAGCCCTATGATTTAGGTCTCCGTGTAGATGCAAATGGAGGATGGAATACTGAAGATGCACAATATATGATTGAGTGGTTGTCCAAAAGAAAGTGTGATTATATTGAACAACCGTTAGCTGAAGGAAATGAAAAAGGCCTTAAAACATTATATCAAAACAGACTATTACCAATATTTGTGGATGAATCATGTAGATTTTCTCATGACATAATTAATTATTCAGAATGGGTTGACGGGGTTAATTTAAAGCTTATGAAGTGCGGAGGGATTACCGAGGCTTTAAGAATTTTATCCACTGCTAAAGCTCATGGTTTAGAAACAATGATTGGATGCATGAGTGAATCTTCCATTTCTATATCTGCTGGAGCATCCATATCAGGTCAAATTGATCATATTGATCTTGATTCGCACTATAATTTGAAACCCGATCCAGCCTCAGGCGCAAAAATGATTGATGGTGTGACAATGCCAACAATTGCTCCCGGTCACGGTGCAATTTTAATTAACCAAAGCTAATTTCAATGTTAAAAAATTCAACTAAAGTTGCTATTTACATGGAGGGACATCTTTTTACTGAAAATGGAAAAATGGGTTATGGAGCATTAAGATATCTCAATAATCCAATTGTTGCAGTAATTGATTCTGAAAATGCTGGAAAAAACACAAAAGATTGTCTTCCAATTAACAGAAATGTTCCTGTTGTTAGCGATCTGGACCAAGCTATAAATAATGGAGCAGAAGTACTTTTATTAGGTATTGCCAACTCAGGTGGAATAATCCCTAAATCTTGGTTTTCAATAATAGATAAAGCAGTAATTAATGGCTTATCAATAATTAATGGTCTTCATGACGAACTTGCCACAAAATATAAAGACTCTTTAACCAATAATCAATGGATATGGGATGTAAGAATTCCACAATTCGTACCGAAAATTGCAACAGGTAAAGCTTTAGAAATAAATAATAAAAGAATTTTATGTGTAGGGACAGACATGGCATCTGGCAAAATGACTACGAGTCTGGAATTATATAATTGGACTAAAGAACAAAAGATTAAAAGTAGTTTTATTGCGACCGGCCAAATAGGAATTACACTAACAGGAAAAGGAATTCCTTTGGATGCCTATAAAGTTGATCACGCATGCGGAGCAGTAGAGCAAATGGTCTTAGCAGAATCTGAAAGTGATTGGGTTTTTATCGAAGGTCAAGGTTCTTTGCTTCATCCAGGAAGCTCCGCTACTCTCCCTTTAATGAGGGGAAGTTGCCCAACTCACTTAATTCTATGCCACAGAGCTGATTTGAATAACTTAAGACCTCCAGTTGAGCATATAAAAATACCTAGCCTAAATGATGTTATAGCGTTAAATGAAAATTTAGCCAATGCCTGTGGAACCTTTTTAAATGTTAAGGTTGTTGGAATATCTTTAAATACTGTAAAATTAGATCCTATTTCTGCCCAAAAAGCAATAGATTTTTGGGAATTAGAAACTAATTTACCCGTTACTGATGTTGTACGTTTTGGACCTGAAAAAATCGGTAATGCAATAAAGAATAGTTAATACCCTTTTTTTAAATCAACTTCGTTAATTAATGTTCTCCCTTCTAGGTTTGCGTAGTAGTTATTAATTATTTGTTTGGCACCAGCTTCAGCATTTGTTACACTTGCTATATGAGGAGTAATTTTAATTTTTTTGTTAGCCCATAATGGACTTGATTTTGGGATCGGCTCCTGTTCAAAAACATCCAAAAAAGCTCCGGTTAAAATACCTTTATCAATTGCTTTTACAATATCCTTTTCACTTTGAACTTTACCTCTTGAAACATTGATTAAATAAGTAGGATTCTTCAACTTATTAAACAGCTTACTTGATAAAAGACCATGAGTTTTTGAGGTATAAGGAACCGTACAAACTAAAACATTAACATCATCCAAAAACGGAATCAATTGATCACCATTATAACATTTAATGCCATCAAGCTTTTTTGAGCTCAAACTGTATCCACTTACATTAAACCCTAGGTTGTTGAGTTTATTTGCGGCATCTCCTCCTAGAGTTCCTAGTCCAAGAATACCAATTGAAATGTTTATTTCAGGATCTAAATCATGATCCCAAATTTTATTTTTTTGATTATCAATGTAATTGTCAAGTTTACGATGATATTGAAGAACGGCAAGAACGATATAATTAGACATTGAAAATGAAAGTAAAGGATCTACTATTCTTGTAATCTTTATTCCTTTTGGAATATTTGTATCGGAAAGTAGGTGATCAACTCCTGCTCCCAAAGAACACACTAAAGTTAGATTTTTAAACTTTTTTAATACTCCTTTAGGGTGATTCCAAACGAGTGCAGTATCAATTAAATCTTTGTTTTCAATATTTTCAAGAGATTGTATTTCCCAGTCAGGAATTAATATATTAAATATGGTGATCCACCTCCCTCTCTCTGAAGAGGGGCATATAAGAATTACGTTTTTCATTAATCACAAATTAGAATATTCCCAATAAAAAGACAAGTTTGCTAATGTTTTATTTGCAGTTGTAATCTGCAGCTCTTGTTGCAATCTGGACTTGGGGCTTAACATTGACTTTATACCCTAGGGAGTTAGCCCAGCCTTTTGCAGCAGAAATTAATTTATTTGATTCATAAGCTACATCGTTATTGTAGTCCATATCAATTTCAATATCCACTTTTATCTTTTGTTTTAACCACTCAGCCGTATCAATACTTAATTCTGCTTCATGCCATAACCTGCTCCACATATCCTTAATAATATCTTGGGTTCTTTTGTTAAGTATATAATGAACTCCTCTATTTCCAAGCTTATAGGCTATTACGGTACAGTAAACTGTTTTTTTTCCTAAATTTTGAGAGTCAGCTCCAATATGAATTTGTAAAAAGGGGTATCTTTTTATTAAAGTCAAAGTGTGTTCTAATGGATCAATTCTATTTCCTTTTATATCTTTGAATGGCAACATAAACTTTTTATTACTCCCTTATCAAGGTAATATTTTATACAACTAAAACCTATGACATCAATTTTATTTACAATAATAAATACATCCATGATATTTTTTTGGGGTCTTTTAATTTTTTTGCCCAAAAGTAAAATCACACAGTCGATAATCAGTTATCCATATGTACCATTAGTTTTAAGTTTTGGATATATTTTTTTTTTAGGTCAGGTACCTAATATTTTTCAGGCTGATTTTTCATCATTAGAAGGAGTTTTAGATCTTTTTAAAAACTCTACACCAGAGTCTGCAGCTGCTGGTTGGATTCATTATTTAGCTTTTGATTTTTGGATGGGAGCCTGGATTCTTCAAAATGCTCAGAAAAATAAGATATCCCACCTAGTCATTGTAATTCCTCTAGCAAGTACTTTTATGTTAGGCCCTTTTGGAGTTCTTCTTTATGTAATTTTATCGAAATTGAATTTAAAATTTAAAAAGAATGACTAATTCTATTTTTTACTTCTCAATGGCTATAGGGGTTGCTCTGGGAGCCTGGGGTGCGTATTTGGCTGAGCAGAAAAACAGAAGTCGACAATTAGGTTTTTTATTAGGATTTTTTTTTGGAATTATTGGAATATTAATCTTAATATTATTGATAGAAAAAAAATCAAATTCATAACTTTAGATAACAATCTAAATTTTTAATAAAATCCAAATGAAATTAAAACTTACTACCCTTTTAATATCAATAGCTCTTTTTAGTTATGGGCAAAACGTCAAGACAATAAAAAAAGAAATTCAACAATCTATTGAAAAACAAAAAACAAATCTTATACAAACGAGTGACGCTATTTGGGAATCTGCCGAAACATCTCTAGTAGAGTTTGAATCATCCAAGACCTTAATGGAATATGCTCGTAAAAACGGTTTTGAAGTTAAATCGGGGGTTGCTGGAATCGAAACTGCCTTTACCGCTTCATATGGTCAAGGGAGGCCTATAATTGGAATTTTAGGAGAGTTTGATGCAAATGCTGGAATATCTCAAAAGCGTCAACCAACTCGTGAATCAAGAGTTCCAGGAGCAGCTGGACATGGATGTGGTCACAACCTTTTTGGGACAGCTAGTTTAGGAGCTGCAGTTGCAATAAAGGAACAAATTGAGAAAGGAAATATTAAAGGAACTGTAATATTCTATGGTACCCCTGCCGAAGAAACAATCTTTGCAAAAGTTTGGATGGTTAGAGAGGGTCTGTTTGACAATCTTGATGTATGCATGGATTGGCATCCGGGAGATAATATAGAATCAGGAACTCAAAGTTCTAAATCATTGGTTGATTTTAGAGTGAAATTTTATGGCAATTCTTCACACGCATCCGCTGACCCATGGAATGGATTGAGCGCAGTTGATGCCATGGAGTTATATTCAAATGGATTAAATTATTACAGAGAGCATATTAAACCCACTGCACGAATTCACTATCAGATTGAGAAAGCTGGTGATGTAGTGAATGTTGTTCCCAATTATGCACAAATATGGACTAGACTTCGTGAGAATGATCGAGCAAATGTTGATGTTCTTTACGAACGAGCTTTAAATATCGCCAAGGGTGCAGCTTTGATGACAGGCACTAGTTATGAAACTAAATTAATTTCAGGAATTTATGAGATTCAAGTTAACAGAACAGGAGCTAAAATTATGCATGAAAATTTAAAATCTTTGGGTGAAATAAAGTATTCTGAAAATGAAATAAACTATGCCAATACTATTCTTAGAGAAACAGGTAAGCCTGAAAAAGGAATTGATGGTAAAGTTTATCCCTTAAAAGAGACCATGCCTGCTCAAGGTGGATCTACCGATGTGGGGGATGTAAGTCAAGTAGTACCTGTAATAAGAATGTCTGCTACAGCTGCTGCGAGTGGAGGTCCTTGGCATTCATGGGCTGTTGTTGCCTGTACAGGAATGTCAATCGGACACAAAGGCATGGTGTATGCTTCGAAAGCACTGGCAATGACAATGGCAGATTTGTATAAGTCTCCATCTCTTATAAAAGAGGTAAAAAAGGATTTTATAGAAAATAGAAATTATAAAGAATATAACCCTAGGATTTTACCTGGCCCACCATCTCTAAATTAAATACATAATTCAATAATTTGTTTCCCCCTTTTTTAATTAAAAGAAAAAAACAAGAATCTAGATCCAATTCCGAGATTGCATTTCTCTTTTCACGTGAGGTGCGAGCCAAAGAATAGCTATCATGTTCGGGATACACATTAGTGCAAAAGCTAAATCAATTATTCCTATTACAACCTCAACTGTAACCACGCACGACAGAACAATACTCCCTATGTAAAAATAATTGTAAAAGTTACCCCATTTGCGATGGGTTAAAAAGCCAAAGCACTTAACACCATAATACGAATAAGTCAATAATGTGGAGATTCCAAACACAGAAACCATAAAAAGCAGAAGAACATCACCAAAACCAAAAAATAATATTCTAAATGCCTCAAGAGTGAGAACAATTCCGTTTAATCCTGGAATCTTGTATGCTTCACTCATAATCACAATTAAACCTGTTATGCTACAAACTAATACTGTGTCAAGCAAAGGACCTAACATAGCAACAAGTCCTTCATCTGTTCCTTTCGAACTTTGAGACTGTCCATGATACATTGGTGCGTTTCCAACACCACTTTCGTTTGAGAACACTGCACGTCTTACGCCTAAAAGCACCAATCCCCAAAATCCCCCAGTAACTGCTGTATTTGTATTAAATGCTTCAAAAAATATTAATTTAAATGTGGGTATAATTTCTGATACGTTATTCAATAAAATAAAAATTCCCATCAAAAAATATAGACAAACCATAAATGGAACCAGATTCGAAGTGACTTTAACAATAGATTTTAAACCTCCAAAAATGACTGTTGCACTTATAATTGATAAAACTATTCCTATCAAAACTTTCCATCCCAGATCTCCCAAAGCAAGATATTGATTAGGCTCAATCACATTGACGAATGTCTGTGTTAATTGATTGGCAGTAAACGCAGGTAAAACTCCAAAAAAACCAGCTATAGAAAAAAATATAGCTAATGGTTTACCCCACTTTTTAATCCCTAAAGTCATATAATACATAGGACCTCCAAGGGGATTTCCGTTTTCTTCTTTTTCCCTAAACTGGACAGATAAAGAACAGGAAAAAAACTTTATTATAGAACCAATAATAGCTGTCAGCCACATCCATATTAAAACACCCGGTCCACCCATATGAATTGCGATAGCAACTCCAGAAATATTTCCTAGACCAACAGTTGCTGCCAGTACAGCTGATAATGCTTGAAATCTTGAAATCCCTTGATCTTCTTCTTTTTTAAGTAATAAACCAAAGGCTTTTTTAATTTGAGTAAGAGGATATGCTCGAGAATAAAACAAAAGAAATAAACCCCCTCCTAACACAAAAAATAGCATTATCCATTCCAAAGGAGCTATTAATTGGGAAAGTAATATTTCTAAGGATGCAACAATCTCGTTCATTTGGGTAATTTACAAAAACCCCTTATTCTTTCACCACTATATACGTAGCTTTTGCTCCGGTAGCTAAATTCCAACGATTAGAACCTACAAGGGTACCAGAATGAGTATAGACTTTAAGCTCAGCGGTGTTAGGTCCACTTTCTCCTTGGTTTAATGCTATAAAATCAATTCTATTAAACCCCTCTTCTAACTCAATATTGACTCCACTAAAATTTTCTTTAAGTAATATGCTACCCATCACAACCTTATCGTTAACTTTTATTTGAATCATATCTCCATCTGGATATTCATGATCTCTAAAGACTACATTAATATTTTGATCTGTGGTTTTAAAATCTCCTAGATACAAGTCGTTTTTGAAGTAATCGGCATTTTTATCTTTTTCTCCTTTTTTCCTGTTCATTCTAGCAGTATAATATTCACTTGGATCTATGAATTCCTCTTGGTCTATCATATTTATATTCGAGCTTTTATTTTTTTTAGGGGATAAGTCCTCCATTTTATAATTGAGAGACATATTCTTTTTTGGACTTAATAAAAGAGAGGAATTTTCTTGAGGTAAAATAATAATTTTTTTTCTTTTCTCAGACTGTGAAAATGAAAATAATGGAAACAAAACAAGTATGAACAGTACTATTTTTAAAAGTACTTTACCAAAACTATTTAAAATTAAATCTATTGCCATTTATAAATATTAATCAAATATATCCCTACTAATTTAAAACAAATTAAAATCCTTTAATATTAACACATTGATTAACAAAATTATATCATTAAAAAAAATAAAGAGACTATTTGTGTTTTTTATCTATTAAGATTTAACTTATACAACTAAAATTTAGAACATGCAGTTAGAATCAATTGATTGGATCATCATCATTAGTTTTTTTATTATTTCACTAATAATTGGTATTTGGACAAGTAGAACCGCAGGAAAAAGTATAAATAGTTTTTTTCTATCTGGGAGAAGTATGCCTTGGTGGTTATTGGGAATCTCAATGGTTGCAACTACGTTTTCAGCAGATACTCCCAATTTAGTAACTGATATTGTTAGAAAAAACGGAGTGGCAGGTAATTGGGTCTGGTGGGCCTTTCTTTTAACAGGTATGTTAACTGTTTTTGTTTATGCAAAATTATGGAGAAGGTCTGAAGTATTGACAGATTTAGAATTTTATGAAATTAGATATGGAGGCAAAGGAGCTGCAATGTTGCGTGGCTTTAGAGCCATATATTTAGGCGTTTTTTTCAATATAATGATCATGGCAACTGTATGCTTGGCAGCTATAAAGATTGGAAGTGTACTACTCGATTTTTCACCAGCACAAACTTTAGTTTCTGCTGCAGTGGTTACTGTTTTGTATAGTGCTTTAGGTGGTTTAAGAGGTGTGATTATAACTGATTTCTTCCAGTTTATACTCGCAATGACTGCAACTATATGGTCGGCAGTAGTAATTGTAAATCTCCCTCAAGTTGGGGGTTTGAGTAAATTAATTTCTAATCCAATTGTTATCCCTAAACTTCCCGTGATTCCTGCAATAACAAATTTTAATTTTAATGATCCTCAAACAGATTTACTGATCACCATATTAATTTTACCACTAGCTGTTCAGTGGTGGAGTGTTTGGTATCCAGGGGCTGAGCCTGGTGGTGGTGGATATATTGCTCAAAGAATGTTATCGGCAAAAGATGAAAAAAATGCTATTTGGGCAACATTACTATTTAACTTCATGCATTATGCTGTTAGACCTTGGCCTTGGATCTTGGTGGCACTTTGTTCACTTATTGTTTTTCCAGATCTTGAATCCTTATCACTGGCGTTTCCAAATGTTTCTCCAGATTTAATTGGAGACGACCTTGCTTATCCTGCCATGATGAGTTATTTACCTTCAGGGTTATTAGGGCTATTAATTGCCTCACTAATGGCTGCTTTTATGTCTACTCTTTCTACCCATCTTAACTGGGGCTCTTCCTACATAGTTCATGATTTTTACCATAGGTTTATAAATCCAAATGCTTCTGAAAAATCCTTGGTTTTTCTTGCAAGGGTTTCTACACTAATACTTATGATTATGGCTGCTCTAGTTGCCTTAACTTTGCAAAACGCATTACAAGCTTTTCAAATTCTTCTTCAGATTGGAGCAGGAACGGGTCTATTGTTTATTCTTAGATGGTTCTGGTATAGAATTAATGTTTACAGTGAGTTTACAGCAATGATAGTTTCATTTATCTTAGCTGTTTATCTTCAACTGATTCATACCGCGCTTGGTTTTGAAATTATTTCTTCATCAATACAATTATTAATTGGGGTTGGCCTGACCACATTATCTTGGGTATTGGTAACCATATTTACTAAACCTGAGTCAGACGAAGTACTAATGGATTTTTATAAAAAAGTTCATCCTGGCGGACCAGGGTGGAAGTATATACTTGATGTAGCTGAATCTAAAGGAAAAAAAATAACGGGTAAAAAAGAAAAATGGGATGTTCCCAATGGACTGTTATGTATGCTTTTTGGAACACTTTCTGTTTATTCGGTTTTGTTTAGTGTAGGAAGTTTAATTTACGGAAACAATTCTAGCTTTTTACTTACTTCAATTATAGGAATAGTTTCTTTGTTTGCACTTTTCTATTTTTGGAAAAAGGGATCTGCAGAGTATTAGCCAACTAGCATTCCAGCTATGGTTGCAGAGAAAAGAGAGACCAGTGTTCCAGCAATCATGGCTTTTAATCCAAGTTCAATTAATATATGTTTTATTTTGGGAGCTATAATTCCAATACCTCCAATTTGAATCCCAATAGATGCAATATTGGCAAATCCACAAAGCATATAAGTTGCCATAATTACTGACTTTTCATTATTAAAATGAATTAAACTTTGAATATTTTTTAGATCAGCTAATTGTATATAAGCAACAAATTCACTTGCAGCTATTTTTACACCTAGTAGCTGTCCCATTAACATAGTATCATTTACTGAAACTCCGATTAACCACATTAGAGGCGAAAAAAGAATTCCCAATAGAAATTCAATAGACAATCCCGTGTAAGGAGTGTTTTTAGAAATTAAGTCATTTAATCCAATCTCTCCAATGAAATCAAATACCCCATTTACAAGAGCGATTAATGCAATAAAAACCAAAAGCATTGCGGCTACATTAACAGCCATTTTAACCCCTTCATTGGTTCCTTTCAAAATTGAAGACAGAAAAGTATCTCCAAAATAGGAGTTATTGACTGAAATATCTGACTTGACATCCTCAATTTGTGGGTATAGTATTTTAGAAACAACAACAGCCCCAGGAGCTGCCATCACTGAAGCGGCCAATAGATTCTTTGCAAAAATCAATCTTGTTTCCGGATCGTCCCCCCCCAAAAAGCCAATATAAGCACCTAAGACACTTCCTGCTACCGTGGCCATGCCTCCAACCATAACCAAAAATAATTCAGATCGATTCATTTTTTCCAAATAACCTTTAATTAAAAGAGGAGTTTCAGTTTGGCCAAGGAAAATATTTCCAGCAATAGAAAGACTCTCAGCCCCTGAAATATTTAAGAGTCTTTTTAAGCCCCAAGCAAGCGCACTAACTATTTTTTGAATTATTCCAAAATAATATCCAATTGAGGTTAGGGCAGAAAAGAAAATGATAACCGGAAGAACTTGAAAAGCAAAAATATAACCTGTTTTATCGGTATTACTTAAGTCTCCTAATAACATGCTGCTTCCAGCCTGTGTAAATTCTAAAATTTTAATAAAGAAGCTTCCAAAAAATTCAAAAGAATCAGATATCCAAATGATTTTTAAAACACCTATTGCAATGATTAGTTGAGTCAAAAGACCCAGAAAAACAGTCTTCCATTCAATAGCCTTTTTATTATTGCTCAATGAGTAGGAAATTAATAATAAAACAATCATACCCAGAACCCCTCTAAGAATAGACTCTATTGAAGTTCCGTTGGTTGGGATTAATTCCATCAATTAAGTTTTATTATATTTTCAAAATTATGACATACTAATCGTTCTCGTCTGACAACTTAATCATCATATCCCTGGCGGTCATTAATTTAATTTTATGAACAGAGTCATTATACATTCCGGTAGATATTTTTTTTTCAAATACCGAAATAGCTTCTTTTAAAGTGAGTTCTTTTTTCATTTGGATTTATTATTATCAACAGATTTCTTTTTTTTATCTAATTTTTTTTGAGCATCCAACACGCTATCAATTAATTGTGATTTGGTGTCTATATACTTTATTAGTTCTCTTACCTTATATTCTTCTTGTTTTTTCTGTTCATGTTTTTGCTTTTCCTCAGAGATAGTTTCACGAATATTTTGAATGGTACTGACTGTAAATCCAATCACAATAAAAACACATGCTAAAATTGCAATCCACTCTTCTGTTTCTGAAAAATACATAAATTTTAAATTACATCTAATTTAGAATCTATTCCATTAAATTCAACAACAATGTTTTTGTATTTTTAGTAAATGAGAAAGCTCATAATACTTTTTTTTATTAGTTCGAATATTTTTAGCCAAAGGATAAGCTCCAATAAAATATCAAGAATAATTAATCAAAATCCTGCTTTCGAAAGGTCTCATGTAGCTGTTGCTATTCAACCTTTAGGAACGGACAAAAAAATCAAGGGAGTTAGTCAATCAAAGTATATGACTCCTGCTTCAAATACTAAGCTTTTAACTTTTTTAGGCTCTATTCAGACTTTTGATTCTTTGCCAATGATAAACTATTCTTTTTTAAATAAAGAATTGCATATTTCTTCAACCGGTTATCCGCTATTATTTCATCCAAAATATCCAGACAATGAGCTGGAAACATTTCTAAATTTATATAAAAAAATAACTTATCATTTCGACAAGTTTTATCTACCTAGGTTTGGGCCAGGATGGGCCTGGGACGATTACCTGTTTTATTTTTCTGCTCCACCTTCTATTTTTCCTCTTTTTGGAAATGTTGTTTTAGGAACAAAAAACAACAATAAAGTATCGTTTTATCCTTCTGTATTTGAATTTTCAGAAAATAAAACATTAAATTCAAGTATTTTAAGGGAGGAGTCAAGCAATCATTTTAGTTATAACCCTCAAAAAATCTCAAGGAAAGACTCGGTTTTCATTCCCTTTAAACCTTCTAAAAAAGTAACATTAGACCTTTTGAAATATGGTTTAAACGCAGAGGTAAGTTCCGACAGTAGCCCCCTATTGACCTACAAGGTTTTATATTCAAAAGATTTAGATCCAATTTATGATGCTGTTTTAAAAGACTCAGATAATTTAATTTCTGAGTCACTACTTTTAATGATAAGTAAGGAGTTAAATAATACTTTCTCAACTCCAGACGCCATAAAACAATTAAAAAAAGACTGGGACTCATGGATTCCAGACCCTGTCTTGTGGTATGATGGTTCAGGGTTATCAAGATATACAATGATAACTCCTAGAACATTAGTATCTGTACTTCAAAAAATATACAAGGAAATTGGTTTGGTTGAGATTCAAAACTATTTTTCAGCTGGAGGAAAACCAGGAACGATAAAGAATTACTATATAAAAGGGAAAGTTCCTTTTGTTTATGCAAAAACGGGAACGTTAAGAAATAACCATAACCTGTCAGGATATTTAATTTCAAAAAAAGGCAATTGGTATTCTTTTTCGATCATGGTAAATCACTTTGAAAAACCTACAGATGAAATTCGTCTTGCAATAGGAGACTTGTTAGAATACTTTTACAAAAAAGGATAATCCTATTTTCCTTGAAGTTTTTGTGATATATTTTCCACTTCTTCCATAACTCTTAAAAGATTATCACCCCATATTTTTTTAATTTCCTCCTCCTCAAAACCTCTATTTACTAATTCTTTTGTGACATTTAAAGTTTCAGAAGCATTACTCCAGCCTTCTATCCCACCACCACCGTCAAAATCCGAACTTATTCCTACATGATCTATCCCCATTTTTTCAACTAAATATTCAACATGATTTACAAAATCAACTACACTAACAGGTGGTGCTATTTTCTTGATTTCTTCAATTTGATCTTTTGAAGCATCTATTATTTTTTTATAATCAGCTCTATATTTTTCTATCTCAGTAGTTGGAAGCCCTCTGAGTTGTCTCATTGAAATCATTTCAACTCCTAATTGAGCTGCTGATATTTTGTAGATACTATCTCTTAAAGTATTGAATTTTTTGACTTTTTCAGCATTTAAATAAGATCCCAAGGCAACGGTTTGAACGACTCCACCATTTTTCTTAATAGCAAGTAGCTGCTCGTCATCAAGATTTCTTGGGTGGTCACACAGTGCTCTTGCTGAAGAATGGGATGCAATTACTGGTGCTTTCGAAAGAGTAATCATCTCTAGATTTGCTTTTTTTGAAGGATGGGATAAATCAATCATAATACCATAATAGTTCATTTTTTGAACCATTTGCCTCCCTAGGTCACTGAGTCCATCATGAAGCCATATGCTGTCTCGTTCTCCAGTATTAGAATCAGCAAATTGGCTATGGCCGTTGTGAGCAAGAGAAACATATCTAGCTCCTCGATCATAATATCGTTTCATGTTTGCGGTATCTAAACCCATTGGATATGCATTTTCAACACCAATCATTGCTACTTTTTTCCCTGATTTCCATATCCTTCTAACATCGGATGCTGAAAGAGCCAACTCTATTTTATCCGGTGCATACTTAGTCACAAGACGTTCGATAGCATCAAACTTAGCCTCAGCATTATCCGATGCTTTTTTATAACCTTCCGGCGTTAAATCCCCTTGTCCGGTATAAACTATAAACCAAGAGACATCCAACCCTCCTTCCATCATTTTAGGCAAGTTAATTTGCGTGTCTGTATCCGATGTATAGTTTAAACTGTCTGTAAAGTTTGTTACATCAATATCATCGTGGGTATCAATTGTTATTACATTACTATGGATTTGTTCAGCGGTAGGCTCTTTAACTGTAGTGTTGCAATTAATAAATAAAATGGAAAGGAAAAGTAATATCAGTTTTTTCATAATTTGAAAATATAGTTATAAAATAAAATGGATCCAAATTCTACTTTGAATTTACCATCAAAAATAAACATTTTTTAAATAAATAATCTTTTGTGGCACAGTATTTGTATTTGTTGTGTAGATGATTTAATGTGATAAAAATATTATATCATCTTTAAATATTAATATTAATCAAATTTTATCAAATGAAAAAAAGTTTATTAAGTATTTTGG